>NZ_JAVRBF010000442.1:0-362 GCF_032436805.1 Streptomyces sp. P17
TGGCTTGGGTCAGGCGGGAGTGCGAGTGCGTGCTGGTTACGACATCGAAGAAAGCTGCCGCTACGCCTACGAGTACAACAATCAAGCCCAGTTCATCAGACGAAGTGTGAGCGAACTAACTGGCGATGACATCAACGGTTGGTATCAAGACCCTACAGCATTTCGCCTATTGGCAGGCTGTGCGCCCTGTCAGCCCTTTTCGACGTACAACCAGGGAAAAGACACTACAAAAGACGATAAATGGCCCTTGATGGGAGCGTTTGCTCGCCTGATCGACCAAGCAAAGCCAGAACTAGTCACCATGGAAAACGTCCCTACCGTCACCAAACATACGATCTACCATGAATTCGTCAAAGCACTGG
>NZ_JAVRBF010000443.1:0-362 GCF_032436805.1 Streptomyces sp. P17
TGCTGGCCGGTGATCATGTCCACCACGGTGACAGGAAAAATCGGGAAAGATTCGGGGTCATGAGGAAAGAGTAGCCGCTCAGCAGGGAAACACATCGTTGTAATTACGCAGCGCGCACCCTAGTCACTGCCAGTTTCTTGGTAGTTTAGTTTCCTTACTTGACTTCTTTCCTGTTCTTTCCTACTCTCTTCTTATGGAAGCAACCAGACTCGTGAACGGGGCGGCGGTCGCCGCTCTCCGCAACGCGGTAGGGATGAAGCAGGTCCGCCTCGCCAAGGACGTCGGAGTGTCAGGCGCATTCCTGTCCAACATCGAAGCCGGACGCAAGCAGCCCGGCCCCCAGACCGCACGCGCACTCGCAG
>NZ_JAVRBF010000444.1:0-360 GCF_032436805.1 Streptomyces sp. P17
AGGATTTCTTCGGCCTGAACGACATCGTCACGGGCTTCTAGAATATCGCGTGCCGTGACGGCAATCTGAGCGAGGATATTATCACCTAGCGGCTTCTGGGCTAGTTGTTCATAATCGTTCATCAGTAGTGCTCCTTTTCTAACACTGTAAATTATCCCCGGTTTTAGGCGTCGTCTACTTCATACACTTGGGCTTCAACCGGCGTGTACTTCTGCTGACGTCCATTCCATTGAAGAAAGCGAATGCGTCCATTATTAACATCGCAGGCAATCGCCGTCGCGAGGCCGCACAGAACCGGATTGCCCACCATCAACAGATAGTCATCGTCAGTAAAGTCGGCCAAACCTCCCCAGAGGTCTT
>NZ_JAVRBF010000445.1:0-360 GCF_032436805.1 Streptomyces sp. P17
TGTTTTTAATTATATCACAAAATAAGCGGAAAGTCTGTAATTGATAATAAATAAAATCAATTTTCTTACACTGCAATGTCATATTTAAGCACTTTTCTAAGTTGGGTAGTGATTCTTTGATGGCAAAAGCTTAATCCTAGTAATCCAAAACTAGCGGTAAAGTGCTTTGGTTTAGGATATTGTGGAATATTGATGGCAATGAATTTGCTTGAAAAGTGTTAATTTTGTATATTTTATTAGATTTGAAAATATATTTTAAATTAACTCAATACTTATGATAGAATATGCCAACAAAAAGGATTTTATTGAGAGGGCAGTATGACGAATATAGATAACGATGGAGCAAGGAAAAAGATTTTT
>NZ_JAVRBF010000446.1:0-359 GCF_032436805.1 Streptomyces sp. P17
ACCAGCAGCGGCAGCGGCTCCGAGGCCGTCACCAACTCCCGCAGCGGATACCGGGACAGCACCGCGTCCACCTGGGGAGTCAGGGCCGCGGCCAGTCGCGCGGTGGCCGGGCGGGTGTCGTCCCTGAGGTGTTCGGCCGCGATGAGGAGGACCTGCCGCTGCTCGGAGGGGACTTCGGTGGCCGCCCGCTCGTACAGCCGGGCGCCCTCCTCCAGGACCAGTTCCGTGTCCATCCCCGCCGGGATCTTGATCTGGGCGTGATGGCGCCAGGTGGTGACCGGATCGCCCCACGCCTCCACGGTGTACGTCCACAGGCCCTCGGCGTCGGGGGTGACCTCGGCGCCCCAGCGGTCGGTGCC
>NZ_JAVRBF010000447.1:0-359 GCF_032436805.1 Streptomyces sp. P17
CTGGCCCGTCGCGCCCTGCCTCCGGTAACGCCTGCCGCACATGTGGTGCCGCTCGGTTTTCAGGGGCGCGCGCCGATTGCGTCTGCCGGGGCATTCATTCAACCGCTCACCGAGGTGATCGGCGTGCTCATTACCATTCGCGGCAATGACCGCACGGGCGAGCGGGCACTGCGCGACCTGCGCCCTTTTCTTCAATCGGTGATCGTGGCGCTGGCGGGCTGGGCGCCGGACGATCAGATCGGCGTGTTCCAGTTCCTGCGCGGCTCAATCGTCTCCATGCGCGAAGGCACCGCCGTCTATCAGCTCGATTTTTCCATCATGGATGAGGTGAGGATTTTCCAATGACCGACCTGCCCCAA
>NZ_JAVRBF010000448.1:0-359 GCF_032436805.1 Streptomyces sp. P17
CGCTTTGGGTTTCACCTAATTGGCGAGCCAAGCGCTGCGCCCGCTCTTGCCAGGCTTTCTCGGCTATCGGTAAACCGTGGGGAAAGGTCCAATAGGGGCCGATCTCTTCCTTTGGAGCAACGTCTACCCGCTCATTCCATGCAGCGGTCATATCTCTTGGCAGAGTAGGTAAATTACCCGCATTCAGTGGTGCTTTAGCCCCTAACCACTTTTGGGTGTTGCTGCCTTCTTCATAAGCAGGCAGCGCCGGTAAGCGGTGATGGCTAACGATAAGCCAGCCAATCGCCGCCGCCAAAGGAGGTAAATGTGCAAAGGGTAGCCGCGTAGCCACTTCCTCCGCTCCATCCCGTTGCAGCCGG
>NZ_JAVRBF010000449.1:0-359 GCF_032436805.1 Streptomyces sp. P17
TGTTTAGTGTTTAAATAATTGCCATACTGTCGTCAGCAAACATTGAGGAGTACTTCTATTATGAAGGTGAATCGAGTCGCCATCATCGGCGAATGTATGGTAGAGCTGCAAAAAGTGGATGGGCAACTAAAGCAAAGTTTTGGCGGCGATACGCTCAATACTGCGGTTTATCTTTCTCGTCTTACTCAGTCCTATGGCATCACGACCTCTTGTTGCCAATTATGGAGCATTTCTTTACTAAACGGGTCAATGCCAAGACCTGTTAAATAAGATGTCGTGATGCCATAGGACTGAGTCAGACGAGAAAGATAAACCGCAGTATTGAGCGTATCGCCGCCAAAACTTTGCTTTAGTTGCCC
>NZ_JAVRBF010000450.1:0-358 GCF_032436805.1 Streptomyces sp. P17
GAAGCCAAGTTCCAGTCCACCTATGCCAAGGATGTTCCGCTGGCAGACGTGAACCTGAATATGGTTTCCAGCACCTTTGCTGAGTATGCCGTGGGCTATCAGTGGAACATCGGTGAAGTTGGCAAGGCTGCCTTCTCTAACTTCCCGCTGAGTTCCCGTCGCGCTGAGGCTGCCCGCTTCGCTGCTGAGGTGTTCGTGTGGGAAACCGCGCTGATCGGCTCCAACCTGAAGGGCTGGACTGGCCTAATTAACAACGCCAATGTGACTCCGGTTGCGGCTGCTGCTAACGGTACTGCCTCGCCGAATACCGCGTGGGTGCTGAATGACGGCACCGGCAATAAGACGCCGGAAGAGATCG
>NZ_JAVRBF010000451.1:0-358 GCF_032436805.1 Streptomyces sp. P17
GTCGGTGGCGGGCATGCCGTTCATCATGCGATCGAATTCGTACTGGTAGGCACCGCGAGCCAGGCCGACTTCCATGCGACCGTTGCTGATCACGTCGAGCAGGGCGCATTCACCGGCCACGCGGATGGGGTGCCAGAACGGCGCGATGATGGTACCGGCGCCCAGGTGAATGGTGGTGGTTTTGGCCGCGAGGTAAGCCAGCAGCGGCATCGGGCTGGGCGAGATGGTGTATTCCATGGCGTGGTGTTCGCCAATCCAGACGGTGCTGAAACCACCGGCTTCCGCCATCAGGGTCAGTTCGGTCAAGTCTTCGAACAACTGGCGATGGCTGACACTTTCATCCCAGCGTTCCATGTGC
>NZ_JAVRBF010000452.1:0-357 GCF_032436805.1 Streptomyces sp. P17
GCCGATGGCTCCATAGTAAGCCGACATGGGGTCATAAACGAAGTCCCCAGGCGATATTGTCCAGTAGTTGGAAAGATCCTTGCTGGCCACACTGCGCGTGAAATGCTCGGACTGTTTTCGAATTGCATATTTTCCGACTGTGACAACGTCATCTGCACCAAGGTCTGTATTCTTGTCCTGTCGCTCTTCGAACACATCCCCAAAGCTGCTCGGATTCCAGTTAGAACGCGAAAATTCTTGTCCAATAGCGCGACTAGGCGCCAAGAGCCGCTGCGCAATTCCATTCAACCGACGCGCCTTCGCCGCTCGAAGCTCAGTGAGCTTTTCGAGCGCCTCGTCCCAAGTTCGCAGAATCTC
>NZ_JAVRBF010000039.1:0-86444 GCF_032436805.1 Streptomyces sp. P17
GGAACGTCTTCGGGCTCACCGACTACTCCAAGCGTCCGGCACTCGGCCGAAGACCGTGACGCAGGCCGTGCCGCAGGCCGCCGACCCCTGGGGGAACGTCTTCGGGCTCACCGACTACTCCAAGCGTCCGGCACTCGGCCGAAGACCGTGACGCAGGCCGTGCCGCAGGTCGCCGACCCCTGGGGAAACGTCTTCGGGCTCACCGACTACTCCAAGCGTCCGACACTCGGCCGAAGACCGTGACGCAGGCCGTGCCGCAGGCCTCGGACAGGGGTCGGCGGGCGTATCAGGAGGGGAACGGGTGGGCGTACCAGCCGAGTTGCGGATGGACGTACAGCGCGCACCGTTGGGCAAGAGCCCGGCCGGTCCGCAACCGGCCGGGTTTCGGACTGTTTTGGCATGGACTCTTCCAAAATCGCGCTCAGGTGGGACGCTGCTGGACGGCTCGATCCACTCCGCACCGTCTGTCGGTCCGGGCGGCCCCACGCCCGGACTCCCCCTCACAGAAGGAGTACGCGTGAGAGGCATACCTCGGATATCCCGCTCCCTCCTCGTCGGCGTCACGGCGCTGCTCACCGCCGCCGGGGCGCTGGCCGTACCGGCGAGCGCCGGGCCCCGGTCCGACACCGGTGTCCGTTCGGTCAGCGAAGCGGCGCAGCAGAAGGCCGCCGAGTTCTGGACCCCGGCGAGGATGCGGGCGGCCGAGCCGCTGGACCTGCTCTCCGTGAGCGGCCCTCGCGGCTCGGCGCCGGCCAAAGGCGCGAAGACCACCGTCCCGGCCACCGCCGCCGACATCGGCATCCAGGCCTTCCCCAACGGCGGCAGCGCCTGGACCGGCGGCGGGGCCGTGGTGAACACGGCGGGCCGGGTGTTCTTCACCTACCAGGGCCGGACCGCGTCCTGCTCCGGCAACGCCGTCACCAGCGCCAACAAGAGCACCGTGATCACCGCGGGCCACTGTGTGAAGCTGGAGGGCGCCTGGCACACCAACTGGGTCTTCGTGCCCGGCTACCACGACGGACAGGCCCCCAACGGCCGCTGGACCGCCACCAAGACCCTGTCCACACCCCAGTGGACGGCGAGCGAGGACATCAACTACGACATCGGCGCCGCCGTCGTCGCCCCGCTGAACGGGCGGTCGCTGACGGACGTCGTCGGCGGCCAGGGCCTCGCCTTCAACACCGGCTACAACCTGCGCATGTACTCCTTCGGCTTCCCGGCCGCGAGCCCCTACGACGGGGAGAAGTTCATCTACTGCAGCGGCAACACCAGCCGGGACTTCCTGCTCTCCAACGACCACGGCATGACCTGCAACATGACCGGCGGCTCCAGCGGCGGCCCCTGGTTCACGCAGTTCAACGAGTCCACCGGCACCGGACTGCTGTCGTCGGTGAACAGCTTCAAGTACAACTTCTTCCCGAACCGGATGTACGGCCCGTACTTCGGCACCGACGCGCAGAACCTGTACCAGGCGGCGCAGTCGCCCTGACCCGCACTGGTTAGTCTCGCTCCGTGCCCTCGAAGAACGACAGCCCCGAGCCCAGCAAGTCCGAGCAGACCCGCGCGCTGATCCTGGAGACCGCTATGCGGCTGTTCCAGGAGCGCGGCTACGACAAGACCACCATGCGGGCCATCGCCCAGGAGGCCGGGGTCTCCGTCGGCAACGCCTACTACTACTTCGAGGGCAAGGAACATCTGATCCAGGGCTTCTACGACCGGATCGCCGCCGAGCACCAGGTGGCGGTCCGGGAGGTCCTGGCCCGTGAGACCGATCTGGAGGCGCGGCTCGCGGGGGTCCTCAGGGCGTGGCTGGACATCGCCACGCCGTACCACGAGTTCGCGGTGCAGTTCTTCAAGAACGCCGCCGATCCCGACTCCCCGCTCAGCCCCTTCTCCCCCGAGTCGCAGCACGCGCGCGTGGAGGCGATCAGCGTCCATCGCGAGGTCCTCGCGGGCGCCACCAAGACGAAAGTGCCGGAGGAACTGCGCGATGTCCTGCCGGAGTTGATGTGGCTGTCCCAGATGGGCCTCGTCCTGTACTGGATCTTCGACCGCACCGAGGGCCGTGAGCGCAGCTACAAGCTGGCCGAGCGGGGCGCCCGGCTCACCGCGCGCGGGGTGGCCCTGGCCCGTTTCCGGGTGCTGCGGCCGCTGGTGCGCGAGGTGCACGAACTGTTCACGGACTTCCTGCCGGGGATGACGAAGGTGATGCCGAACCCCGGCAGGAAGCCGTAGCCACCTCAGTTGACCGCGTCGACCTCACCCTCGGCGAGTTCCACGTCGTACACGAGCGGCTCACCGCCCACCACGACATGCCGCGCCCGTGAGCCGTACGCCGGGGCCGTCGCCGCGAGCAGATAGGTGCCCGGCGCCGGGACGGAGAGGATGTACGAGCCGTCCGCCAGGGAGGTCACCCGGTCCAGCTGGCGGCCGCCCTTGGACAGCAGGGTCACGGCCGCGCCCGGCACCGGGTCGCCGTCCGTCGTACGGATGAAGCCGTGCACCACGGAGGCGCCGCCCTCGGCGTCCGGCCGCTGTTCCACAGGATCCTCCTTCGGCTCGACCGCCAGATGCGGCAGCCGCTTCTCCAGACCGGCCGGCAGCCACCAGTTGGAGTTGCCGAGCAGATGCATGGCGGCCGGCACCAGCGCCGTACGCAGGATGAACGCGTCCAGCGCCACGGCGGCCGCGAGGCCGACGCCCGCCATCGCGCCCTCCATGTCGCCGCTGAGGACGAACGCGGAGAACACGCAGATCATGATCAGGGCCGCGCAGTTGATGACCCGGCTGGTCTCCCCGAGGCCCACCCGGACCGCGCGGGCGTTGTCCTTGGTGTGCACCCACTCCTCGTGCATCCGGCTCACCAGGAACACCTGGTAGTCCATGGAGAGGCCGAAGAGCAGCGAGAGCATGATGACCGGCAGGAACGAGGTGATCGGGCCCTCCTTGCCGACGCCGATCAGCTCCGTGCCCCAGCCCCACTGGAAGATCGCCACCAGCACACCGAAGGACGCGGCCGCCGCGATCAGGTTCATCAGCGCGGCCGTCAGCGGCACGACCAGCGAGCGGAACGCCACCAGCAGAAGCAGGAAGCCCAGCGCGATGATCGTCGCGATGAAGTACGGCAGCCGGTCCGCGGTCACCGACGCGAAGTCCTTGAACACGGCCGTCACACCGCCCACATGGGCCTCGACGCCGGCCTGTGGGATCACGTCGTCGCGCAGGCGGTCGATCAGCTGGTCGGTCTGTTCCGACTGCGGGGAGGTCGTCGGTACCACGTTGATCACCGAGACGCCGTTCGCGGGCGGCGTGGCGGCGACCTGGGCGACTCCCTCGGTCGACTCGATGGCGGTGACCAGCGAGTCGGGCGCGGGGCCCTCCACGACGACCTGGAGCGGGCCGTTGACGCCGGGTCCGAAGCCCTCGGCGAGCAGGTCGTAGGCCTGCCGGGTGGTGGTGGACTCCTGGTGGTTGCCCTGGTCGGTGGCGCCGAGGCGGATCGAGAGCACGGGCACCGCGAGCACCGCCATGACGACGAGGGCGCCCGCGGCGATGGCACGCGGACGCTTCTGGACGTACACCGACCAGCGCGCCGCGAGACCGCTCGCCTCCTCCGGTTCCGGGCCGGTCGCGGCCAGCCGGCGGCGCTGCCTGCGGCTGAGCACTCGCGGGCCGAGCAGGCCCAGCAGGGCGGGCAGCAGGGTGATCGCGGCGAGGACGCTGAGCACCACCGTCAGCGAGGTCGCGATGACCACGCCGTCCAGGAACCGCATGTTCATGACGAGCATGCCGGCGAGCGCGATGCACACCGTGCCGCCCGCGAACAGCACCGCGCGCCCGGAGGTGTTGAGGGCCGTCACCGCGGCGTCCTCCGGCTTCATGCCGCGCAGGATGGAGCGCCGGTGCCGGGTCACGATGAAGAGCGCGTAGTCGATGCCGACGCCGAGGCCGATCAACGAGCCGAGCAGCGGGGCCACTTCGGGCACGTTCGTGACATGGCTGAGCAGCATCGTGGAGAGCATGCCGGTGCCCACGCCCGCGATCGCCACGATGATCGGCAGCAGCATCGCGAACAGGGAGCCGAAGGCGAGGAACAGCACGACCGCCGCGGCGAGGATGCCGACCGCCTCCGAGGTGCCGGCCGGCGGCTCCTGGGTGCGGGCGATGGCCTGGCCGCCCAATTCCACCTGGAGACCGTCCCGTTCGGCGGCCTGCGCGGTGTCGACGATGTCCTCGATCACCTCCTTCGGGATGGCGTTGGCCTGTTCGTTGAAGGTGACCTGGGCGTACGCGATCCGCCCGTTCTCGCTCACCTGCGGCTCGGTGACCTCACCGACCCCGTCCATCCGGCCGATCTCCTCAAGAGCCGGCTCGATCCGGTTGCGTACGGCGTCGTCCCGTACGGAACCCTCGTCCACCTTCCACACCACCGTGTCGGTGTCTCCGGCACGCTCCGGGAAGGCCTTCTCCATCAGGTCGTACGCGCTCTTGGAGTCCGTGTCCGGCAGGGAGAAGACATTCGCGTAGTCCGTACCCGCGGCGGATCCGCCGAAGCCCAGGCCGAACAGTGCCCCCACCCACAGCAACAGGACCACCAGCCGGTGCCGATAGCACCACCGTGCCAATGCAGCCACCCTCAATGCTCCTTCATCGGTCGTCGGTCGGTCCCCCAGGTCCTGCAGACCAGAATCGGTGGCGAGGCTCGGGCGCGGCCATGCGAGGGGCTCGACTCTCAAGGAACTCCAAAGCGGGAACCGGCCCGGCTGTCAGTGGTCGCGCCGATACTGGGGGCATGACTACGGCTGTGGGCACCGTGCTGGTCGTGGAGGACGAGGAGAGCATCGCGGACGTCCTCACCATCGCCCTGCGCTACCACCGGTTCGAGGTGATGACCGCGGGCTCCGTCCGCGAGGCCCTGGCGCTCGCCGGGCGCACCCGGCCCGACGTGGCGCTGCTGGACGTGATGCTGCCGGACGGCGACGGCCGCGCCCTCGGCCGCCAACTGCGCGTACAGCGACCGGACCTGGCCCTGGTCTTCCTCACCGCGCGCGACTCCCCCGCCGAGATCGTCGGCGCCCTCGGCTTCGGCGACGACTACATCACCAAGCCCTTCGACATCGACGTGGTGATCGCCCGGATCACCGCCGTCCTGCGCCGCACCCGCGCCGCCGACGTCCTCCCCCAGCGCCCGCCGCTGCGCTACGGCGATCTGGAGCTGGACGAGTCGACGTACTCCGTGCACCGCGCGGGCCGCACCGTCGAGCTCACCCCCACCGAGTACGCCCTGCTGCGCTTCCTGGTGCGCAACGGCGGCCGGATCGTGCCCAAGGAGGAACTCCTGCGGCATGTCTGGCAGTACGAGCACACCCCGCCGGAGTCCACCGTCGTGGAGACCTACATCAGCTATCTGCGCCGCAAGCTCGACGCCCTCGGACCGCCGGTCATCACCACCCGGCGGGGCGTGGGCTACGGACTGGCATGAGGATCCGGTGCCTGGGCCGGGGGCATCGCGGCATCCACTCGCTGCGCGCCAAGCTGACGCTGGCGAACGTGGCGCTGCTCGCCCTGGGCATCGTCATGGCGACCGCGATCAGCCTGATGGCCGCCCGCCACTATCTCCTGGACAAGATCGACTCGGAGCTCCTCGCCACCCGCTCCACCCTGCAGAACGCCGGGTTCAGCATGCGCCAGATCGAGTCCCTGGGCGAACTGGGCATCGCCATGGACCGGTTCGCGGGCAGCGGTGCCGAAACCCTGCCCAGCTCGACCGGCTCGGTGTTCGTCGCCGTCGACCCCGAGGGCCGCCCGGTGGCCCTGGGCCCGCTGGAACCGACGGCACGGCAGCGTTCGGTGGCCGCCGAGGTCGGGGATCCCAGGGCCCTGGCCGCCGAGGCGGAGCCCCGCGACATCAAGGTGGAGGACACCCCGTACCGGGTGATCGCCGCCCGTCTCTCCGACGGTCCGGTGGTCCTGATCGCCATCTCCACCGACGCCCTGCACGAGGCCATGGCCAAGGCCCTCAAGCTGGACCTCACCTTCGGCACCCTGCTGCTGGCCCTGCTGGCCTGTCTGACCCTGCTCAGCGTGAGCCGCAGAATGCGTCCGCTGGAGGACATGGTGGAGACCTCCTCGGCCATCGCGGAGGGCGATCTGACCCGCAGAGTCCCCTCCAGCCGGGAAGCGACCCTGGAGGTGGAACAACTCCGGCTCTCCCTCAACTCCATGCTCCACCAAGTGGAGCTGGCCTACCGCACCCGCGAGCGCAGCGCGGCCCAGCTGCGCCGCTTCGTCGCGGACGCCTCCCATGAGCTGCGCACTCCGCTGGCGGCGATACGCGGCTATCTCCAGCTCTACGACAAGGGCATGCTGATCGACCCGGATCAGCGAAAACGGGCCTGGGAGCGGGTGATGGCGGAGGCGGACCGGATGGGCCACCTGGTGGACGAACTCCTCTGTCTGGCCCGCCTGGACCAGCAGCCCGAACTGCGCTTCCGCAACGTGGACGTCAGCCGCCTGGTCCGGGACGCGGCGGAGGACCTCCGTGTGCAGCAGCCGGAACGCCCGGTCACGGTGGCCGCGGAGGGCGTCCTGCTGATCCGGGCCGACGAGTCTGGGCTACGGCAGGTGCTGGGCAACCTGGTCGGGAACGTCCGTACGCACACACCCGTCGACGCGCCGGTCCACCTGAGCGTGGAGCGCGAGGACGGCGTCGTCCGGGTGTGCGTGGCGGACCAGGGCCCCGGGCTTGCTCAGGAGGACGCGGGGCGCATCTTCGACCGGTTCTTCCGGGCGGGCGGGGGCGCGGGGAGCGGTCTGGGCATGGCGATCGTGCAGGGGGTGGTGAAGGCACACGGTGGGAAGGTGGCGGTGGACACGGCGCCGGGTGAGGGGTTGAAGGTGACGGTCACCCTGCCGACCTAGATCCAGCTCAGCCGCCAGAGCCGGAACACCCCGGTCCCGTCGGACAGATACTGCCCGCCCCCGACATCCTCGCTGCTCACCACGTACTCCTTGGCCTGCCACAGAGGAATCACCGGCACATCCTCGGCGATCACCTGCTGCACCTCACGGAAGTCGTCCGCGGCCTCCCCCCGGTCCGCGAACCGCTGGCTCTCCTGGATGAGACGATCGACCGCCTTGCTGCTGTACCCGGTGTTCATGGTGCCCCCGGACCCGACCAGCGGCGCCCCGTACGTATCCGGATCGGGGAAGTCCGCGACCCACCCCACGGCGTACGCGTCCAGCTTCCCCGTGGCCCAGCGCTGCTGGAAGTCGGTCCACTCGTAACCCTTGAGCGTCACCTCGAACAGCCCGTCCGCCTCCAACTGCGTCTTCAGCTCGGCGGCTTCCTCCGCGGCGGCGCCGCGCCCCGTGGCGTAGCCGTAGGTGAACCGGACCGGAAGGCTGACCCCCGCCTCCTGGAGCAGCTTCCGAGCCCTACCGGCGTCCTGCTTCGGATACGTGTCGAAGAACGGATGGCGTCCCGCCGGGTGGTGTAGCCGATCAACGGACCGGAACTCGCAGGTCACGCCGGGTACTTCGACCGGCTGAGGCACTCCCCGCGCCTGACCGGGCCACTTCGCGTGCCGCGCCAACGGAGAGATCATCGCGAGCCAGGTACCGGAAGGCGAAGCGCATGATCGCTTACACCACCTCGCGGGACGCGACCGAAGAACGACGTCATGTGCCCGACCCCAGCGCATATGCCACTCCCCTAGGGGGTGTTTTGAAAGTCCTGTGCGGTGCCCGCGGTGTTCGGTGCGTGCCCTCGGCGTGCCGGACGAAGGCCCTCGTACTGGACGTACTTGGGTCTTTGGCCGGTGCGGCGAGGGTGCGTGCCGGGCGCCGTGGGTGCTGTGCGGGACTTTCAAAACACCCCCTAGTGGCGCGCACACCTAATCACACGTGTTTCAGCTGGGGGAAGGGGGTTTGGCCGAGATGGGAAAGAACTTACCGAAGGGTGTTTCCGGCAGATTTCACAGGCCTCGCGCGGACCGGAATCAGCCGGTCCATCAGGCCTGCCGGGAGGCCAGTTCGATCACCGTGATGTCCGACTCGGCCCCGACCCGCGTAGGCGGGCCCCACGCGCCGGCGCCTCGGCTGACGTAGAGCTGGGTATCGCCGTACCGCTCAAGTCCCGCCAGGGTCGGATTCGCCCCGGCCGCGACGAGGTTGCCGGGCCAGAGCTGGCCGCCGTGGGTGTGGCCGGAGAGCTGGAGGTCGACGCCGTGCTTGACGGCGTCGTGGATCTGGACGGGCTGGTGGGCGAGGAGCACGCACGCGCGTGCCCGGTCGCGGTCGCCGAGCGCCTTGGCGAAATCGGGGCCCTGGCCCTCGCTTTCGCCCGCGATGTCGTTGACGCCGGCGAGGTCGAACCAGGGCAGTTCGGTGCGGGCGTTCTCCAGGGGCAGCAGTCCGAGCCGCCGTACCTCCTCGACCCACTGCTCGGCGCCGGAGAAGTACTCGTGGTTGCCGGTGACGAAGTAGGCGGGGGCCTTGAGCTGCCGCAGGGGCGCGGCCGCCGGGCCGAGGTCCTTCACGCTGCCGTCGACCAGGTCGCCGACGACGGCGACGAGGTCGGGCTGGGTCGAGTTGATGGTGTCGACGACCCGTTGCGCGAAGCCCCGGCCGAGGACCGGGCCCAGATGGATGTCGCTGACCACCGCGATGCGGTAGCCGTGCGCCGCGCGCGGGAGCTTGGCGAGCGGGACGGTGACCCGCTTCACGCTCGGCCCGTTCAGCACGCCGTACGTGCCGATCCCGACAGTCCCGACGGCCGCTGCCGCGGCGGCGCCGCCGATGACGCGGGAGACGAAGAGACGGCGGGAGGGGGCGGCGACGAGCAGTGACGATCCTTCGCGTTCGGGCGTCACGGGCGCGCCGCCCGCCGGCACCGGCTCCGGCTCCGCCTGCCGCACGGGCGCCTCGGCGGGCCTGCGCCGCTCAAGCCGACGGCGCAGCAGCGGTCGTACGGCCTCCCCCGCCAGCAGTCCCAGCAGCAGATAGATCGAGAGCGCCAGCCACAGGAAGCCCGGCCACGCCAGCACGCGCTGGAGCCAGAAGGGCGCGCCGGTGCGCTCGGCGAGCAGGGCGCCGAACGCCATCAGCCAGCCGCCGGCGATCAGCGCGGCGCCCGCGCGACGGACCCAGCCGGGACCGCTGGTCGTGTCGCGGAACAGACGGCGCCACACGTACCAGTTGGCCGTCACCATGACCGCCAGGACGAGCACTACGAAGACGATGACCACGTAAGCCGTATCTCTCTGCTGGTGACGCCTGCCTATGACGTCCGGCGCAATGCGCGCACTCCGCGCAACCCGATGCCCCCGACGACCGTCCCCAATACGAAGGAGACGACGGCGAGCAGCAGGTGCACCCAGAAGTAGCCCGTCGGGTCGCCCGCGTCGTCGAACGCGAGTCCGCTGCCGTCCTTGACGAGGTTCTTGACGAAAGTGATCCAGATGACCCAGCTCCACACCCCGAAGGCGAGCAGGAACCAGGAGACGGGGCGGCTGAGCTTCATACGTTCAGTATCACCGCCGCGTGTGCGGTTCCGTGGCCGGGGTGGGGGTCGGGGCGGGACTTCACGTGCTGTGCCCTGTACGTTCTCGTCCGTGTCCGCACCTCAGAAGACCACCAGGCGATCACTGCTGGTCACTTCCGTCGTTGTTTCGTCCCTGACGCTGAGCGTGCCCGTCTCGTACGCGGCCCCCAGTCCCTCGCCGACCCCGTCCGCCACTCCCCCGGCGAACATGTCGACGGTGGGCGGTGAGCGGCTCGGGCGCCCGGGGACGCAGGTCGAGCTGGCGAGCGGGGTGCCCGTCCTGCCCAAGGACCTCTCCGCGCGGTCCTGGATCGTCGCCGACGCCGAGTCCGGCGAGGTGCTCGCGGCGCGCAACGCGCACTGGCGGCTGGCTCCGGCGAGCACCCTCAAGATGCTGTTCGCCGACACCCTGCTGCCCAAGTTCCCCTCCTCCACCGAGCACAAGGTGGTCCCCTCCGACCTGGTGGATGTGGGGCCCGGCTCCAGCATGGTCGGGATAAAGGAGGGCGAGACCTACACCGTCCACGATCTGTGGCTGGGGGTCTTCCTGCGCTCCGGCAACGACGCCGTGCATGTGCTGTCGAAGATGAACGGCGGCATCAAGAAGACCGTGGCGCAGATGAACGCGCACGCCGAGGAGCTCCAGGCCCTCGACACCCACGTGGTCTCCCCCGACGGCTATGACGCCCCCGAGCAGGTCTCCTCCGCCTACGACCTGACCCTGATCGCCCGCTCCGGGCTCCAGAAGAAGGACTTCCGCGAGTACTGCTCGACGGTCAGTGCGAAGTTCCCGGGCGAGACAAAGAAGAACAAGAAGGGCAAGTCGGTCCGTAAGCCCTTCGAGATCCAGAACAGCAACCGGCTGCTGAGCGGGGACTCCGGCCTCCCGGTCTACCAGGGCATCGCGGGTGTGAAGAACGGCAACACCACCAACGCGGGCGCCACCTTCACGGGCGTCGCCGAGCGCGACGGCCGGGTGCTGCTGGTCACGGTCATGAACCCGGAGAAGGACGAGAGCAACGAGGTCTACAAGGAGACCGCGAAGCTCTTCGACTGGGGCTTCAAGGCGGCCGGCAAGGTCCAGCCGGTGGGTGAGCTGGTGCCGCCGAGGAGCGCCGTCGAGGCGAGCGCTCAGGCGGGCGCCGACGACGATTCCGGCTCCGGTGAGGCGGGCGGGTCCGGGGACCGCTCGTCGTCGGAGAAGCCGGTGGTGGGCGCCGCGGCCGAGGGCGGTTCGAGCGGCATCGGGATCGCGCTGGCCATGACCGGCGGGCTGCTGGTGCTCCTCGCGGCCGGCGCCTTCCTGGTCAACCGCCGGTGGCCGCTGCCCGATCTGGTACGCCGTCGTCGGTGACGCCCTCTTCCTGCTTGCTCCGCGTGGCCGTCCAGGCGGAGCAGAAGACGACCAGTTTCGCGGTGAAGTTGATCCACAGCAACAGGGCGACCGGCACGCCGAAGGCGCCGTACATGCTCTTCCCGGCCACGCCCTGCATATAGCCGCTCAGCAGCAGCTTCAGCAGTTCGAAGCCGATCGCGCCGATCAGCGCGGCCACCATCAGGCGGCGGCGCGGCGGTTCGACGCCGGGCAGCAGGGTGAGGACGTAGAGCAGGAGCAGGAAGTCGGCGAGGACGGCGACCGAGAAGGCGACGACACGCAGCAGGATGCCGCCCCAGCCGCCCTCCTCGATGCCGAGCCGGTCGGTGATCCAGCCGACCATCGCGGACGCCACGGCGGAGGCGGCGAGCGTGACGAGCACGGCGCCGCCGAGGCCCACCAGGACACCCGCGTCCTTGGCCTTGCGCAGAACGGGGTTCTCCTCGTCGTCGTCCAGCTCCCACACCGCGCGCAGGCACTCGCGCATGGAGCCGACCCAGCTGATGCCGGTGACCAGCAGCAGGGCGCCGGCGATGAGACCGACGGTGCCGGCGTTGTTCACCAGTCCGTCGATGTTCAGCTGGTCGGAGATGCCGGGCACCTGGTCGGCGATCTTCTCCTCCAGCGTGTCCTGCTGGTCCTGACTGAGCGTCGCCGCGGCGGTGGCGGCGGCCACGGCCAGCATCGGGAACAGCGCGACGAAACTGGTGAACGTCATCGCCGCGGCCAGCCGCGTCCACTTCACCCGGTCCATGCGCTCGTACGACCGCCACGCGTGCGTGGTCATCAGCCGGGCGGCGAGCGGCCCGACGACGGGGAGCTTTTTCAGCCAGTCCATGATCCGACTCTCCCCTCGTTACGGAAGACCCATGTCCGGGTTCCCCAGAACCGCAGGACAGTCGCCAGTGCCATGCCCACTCCGGCGCCCGAGACCAGGTCCGCGCGCGGGGAGGTGAGGCCGAGGCCGTAGTGGCTGACGGTGAGACAGAGCAGTTGTACGGCGGCCCCGGCGATGTTCACCGCGAAGAAGGCGGCGCAGGGGCGCAGGCCCTTCGGGCGGGTGTGCCGGTAGGTGCCGAGCGCGTTGCCCGCGTACGCCACCGAGCAGCCGGCGACGAAGGAGAGCACCTTGGCGGTGAGCGGGTCGAGTCCGGCCGGGCCGCGCAGGGCGACGAACAGGGCGGTGTCGACGACATAGGCGAGCAGGCCGGCGGCGGCGAAGCCGAGCAGTTCACGGCGGGGCACCGGCGTGTTCGGCGAACGGCACCTCGAAGAGGGCGTATTCACCTAGCGGCCTCCCACGCGCGCGTGCTCACCAATTGGCCACCGCCAGGCCGTACATGGCGACCCAGACGAGGGCGATCAGGGCGAGGGCGCGGTCGCGGAGCACGACGTCCTCGGGTTCGCCCGCCGTGCCACGGTCGGCGAAGACGGCGTATCTGAGGATCGCGAGGATGAAGGCGACCATGGACAACTGCCGCCAGGGCAGCACGCTGGTGTGCGGGACCCCGCCCTCCTCCAGCGCCCACAGGCAGTACCCGAGCACGGCGACCCCGGCCGCGAGCTGCCACACGAAGCGGAGGTAGCCGGTGGTGTACTCGGTGAGCAACGCGCGCGTGGCGCCCCCTTTTCCGGCCATCTGCACGGCTTCCGAGTAGCGCTTGGCCGACACCATGAACAGCGCGCCGAAGCCGGTCGTGATCAGGAACCAGCGGGAGAGCGGGATACCGAGGGCGAGCCCGCCGACCATGGCCCGCATCAGGAAGCCGGTCGTGACGACGACGAGGTCGACGACGAGGACGTGCTTGAGGCTGACGCAGTACGCCAGTTGCATGCCCAGGTAGGCGGTGAGCAGGGCGGCGACGAGGGGCTCGCTCAGCCATGCGGCGACGGCCGGCGCGAGGACGGCGAGGGTGCCGCCCACGGCGTAGGCGACCGGTACGGGGACCTGTCCCGCGGCCACCGGGCGGTGCCGTTTGGTGGGGTGGGCGCGGTCGGCTTCGGCGTCGCGCGCGTCGTTGATCAGATAGACAGCGGCGGCGCAGGCGGTGAAGAGGGCGAAGACGAGGGCGAGTTGGGTGAGGGCGTGGGCGGTGAAGAGCTGTCCGGCGGCCGCGGGGGCGGCGACGACGAGGACGTTCTTGACCCACTGTCTGGGGCGGGCGGTCCTGAGGAGGCCGTGCAGGAGGCCTCGGTCGGGGGGCGGGGTGCCGGGGTTGCGTGGGGGCGTGCGCTGTTCCAGGAGCGCGGGTTCTCTGGTGCCACGCGCGGTGCCGGTGAGGGGCGCGGTCTCAGTCATGCGCGCCGCCTCTCATCCAGCGCGCGCCCGCACGCGCCGTGAGCGCTCCCAGGGCCGCGCCCGCCGCGACGTCGGAGGGGTAGTGGACGCCGACGATCAGGCGGGAGAGGCACATGGCGGTGGCGAGGGGCGGGAGGACGGCGCGGGTTGCGACGAGGGCGGGGGGCGCCTCGGGTGAGTCGGGTGCGGGGGGTGCCCCGGGTGAGTCGGGTGCGCTGAGCGCGATGGGTGCACTGTTCTTCGCGTGTGTGCCGCTGTGCGCCTCGCGTGTGCTGGATGTGCCGGCCGCTCCGAGTCTTCCGCGCGCCCCCAGCATGCCGAAGGCGACCGCGGCGGCCGTGGCGGAGGCCGCGTGCGAGCTGGGGAAGGAGTGGCGGCCCGCGGTGCGCACGAGGGGGTCGACATGCGCGGGGCGCGGGCGGCGCACCACCCTTTTCACACCCATGCTGACGAGGTGCGCGCCCGCGGTGAGCGCGGTGGCGCGCAACCAGGCGCCGCGCCGGGCGCCGTCCACGGCGGCCCCCGCGAGGCCCGCCGCCAGCCACAGGGCACCGTGCTCGCCGGCCCAGGACAGGGCGCGCGCGGCGCCGCCGACGCGCGGATCACAGCCGTACACACGCAGCGCCGAAAGGATTCGGTGGTCCAGGTGGTCCATGTGGACTCACTGTTCACGCCGACCCCGCCGGAACTCCGGCAATATTGAGCGACATCCCATTAATCACCCATTTCGGGGAGGGATGGAATGTTTCACAACCAATCGCCCCTCAACGGGCGATACGGTCGCCGACATGCCTGCCGACACCGTTTCCGTCACGGGATGGGGCCGCACCGCTCCCACCGCCGCCCGTCTGATCCGTCCCCGGACGTACGAGGAGGCCGTGGCCGCCGTCCGCGCGTGCGGGGACCGGGGCGGGATCCCGAGAGGCCTGGGGCGGGCGTACGGGGACGCGGCGCAGAACGCGGGCGGGGCCGTGATCGACATGACCGGCCTGGACCGGGTGCACGCCATCGACGCCGACGGCGGCACCGTGCTGTGCGACGCGGGCATCTCCCTGCACCGTCTGATGCAGGTGCTGCTGCCGCTCGGCTGGTTCGTGCCGGTGACGCCGGGCACGCGCCAGGTGACCGTCGGCGGCGCGATCGGCGCGGACATCCACGGCAAGAACCACCATGTGTCCGGCTCCTTCTCCCGGCACATCCTCTCCCTCGAACTGCTCACGGCGGACGGCGAGATCCACACCGTCAGCCGCGGCACACCCCTGTTCGACGCGACCGCGGGCGGCATGGGCCTGACGGGTGTGATCCTGACGGCCACCCTCCAACTGCTGCCGGTCGAGACCTCGCTGATGTCGGTCGACACCGAACGCGCGACGGACCTCGACGACCTCATGGCCCGCCTCACCGCCACCGACCACCGCTACCGCTACTCGGTGGCCTGGATCGACCTCCTGGCCCGCGGCGGAGCCACCGGCCGCGCGGTCCTGACCCGCGGCGACCACGCACCCCTGGAGACGCTGCGCAAAGGCACGCGCGCGCGTAGGGACCCGCTCGCCTTCCGCCCCTCCCGGCTGCCGTCGCCGCCCGCCCTCTTCCCCGAGGGTCTGCTCAGCCGCCGCACGGTCGGCCTGTTCAACGAACTCTGGTACCGCAAGGCCCCCCGCGCGCGTACCGGCGAACTCCAGCGGATCTCCACGTTCTTCCACCCGCTCGACGGCGTCGCGCGCTGGAACCGCGTCTACGGCCGCGGCGGCTTCGTGCAGTACCAGTTCGTCGTCGGATACGGCCAGGAAGACGCCCTGCGCCGGATCGTGCGGCGCATCTCGGAGCACCGGTGCCCGTCCTTCCTCGCCGTCCTCAAACGCTTCGGGGACGCCGGCCCCGGCTGGCTGTCCTTCCCGCTGCCCGGCTGGACGCTGGCCCTGGACATCCCGGCCGGCCTCCCGGGCCTCGGCGCCCTCCTCGACGAACTGGACGAGGAGGTGGCCACGGCCGGCGGCCGCGTCTATCTCGCGAAGGACTCCCGTCTGCGCCCGGAACTGCTCACCGCGATGTACCCGCGTCTGGCCGACTTCCGCGCCCTGCGCGCCGAGGCCGACCCGCGCGGGGTCTTCACCTCGGACCTCTCACGCCGCCTAGGCCTCTAGCCCCAAGGAGCTGTCATGAAGGACGCCTTCGGCCTCCCCCAGTCCCTGCTCGTCCTCGGCGGCACGTCCGAGATCGCGATGGCCACCGCCCGCCGGCTGATCGCCCGGCGCACCCGCACAGTCTGGCTGGCGGGGCGTCCGACGCCCGCCCTGGAGGAGTCGGCCGAGCAACTGCGCGCCCTGGGCGCCCAAGTGCACACCGTCGCCTTCGACGCCCTCGACACCGAGTCCCACGAGTGGGTGCTCGGCAAGATCTTCGCCGAGGGCGACATCGACCTCGTCCTGCTGGCGTTCGGCATCCTCGGCGACCAGGCCCACGACGAGCGCGAGCCGGTGGCCGCGGTGCGCGTGGCCCAGACGAACTACACCGGCGCGGTCTCGGCGGGCCTGATCTGCGCCCGCGCCCTCCAGACCCAGGGCCACGGCTCCTTGGTCGTCCTGTCCTCGGTGGCCGGCGAACGGGCCCGCCGCGCCAACTTCATCTACGGCTCCAGCAAGGCGGGCCTCGACGCCTTCGCCCAGGGCCTGGGCGACGCCCTGTACGGCACCGGCGTCCACGTCATGGTCGTACGCCCGGGCTTCGTACGCTCGAAAATGACGGCAGGCCTGGAGGAGACCCCGCTGGCGACGACACCGGATGCGGTGGCGACGGCGATCGAGCTCGGCTTGAGGCGCCGGTCGGAAACCGTGTGGGTGCCCGGGGCGCTGCGCGTGGTGATGTCAGCACTGCGCCACGTGCCGCGCGGGCTGTTCCGACGGCTACCGATCTGAGAAGGGATCGGCAACGCAGCTACAGGGGCGCGGGGAACTGCGCGACAAGCCCCCACCGGCCCGCAGCCGAATCATCGCGCGACCGGCGGAGCTAACTCGCCGGGATCGACCCGCGCTCCACATGGCTCGCCTGCGGCGGCACCACGGCCCCGCCGAAGGCGAACTCCCGCAGCTTCCGCCACACCCCGTCCGCGCCCTGCTCGTACAGCGCGAACCCGGTGCAGGGCCACTCGGCCTCGTAGTCGGCGAGTTCCTCGAACGCGCGGTCCATCGCCGCCTCGTCGATGCCGTGCGCGACCGTCACATGCGGGTGGTACGGGAACTGCAGTTCACGCGCCACAGGACCGGACGCGTCCCGCACCTGCTTCTGCAGCCAGGTGCAGGCCGCGGACCCCTCGACGACCTGGACGAACACGACCGGCGACAGGGGCCGGAAGGTGCCCGTGCCGGAGAGCCGCATGGGGAAGGGTCGCCCGGCCGCGGCGACCTCGACGAGATGTGCCTCGATCGCCGGCAGCAGCGAGGCGTCCACCTCGGTCGGCGGCAGCAAGGTGACATGCGTGGGGATGCCGTGAGCCGCGGCGTCGCCGAAGCCCGCGCGCCGCTCCTGGAGCAGGCTGCCGTGAGGCTCCGGGACCGCGATCGACACGCCGATCGTTACGGTCCCCACGTCGTCTCCTGTCGTCGTGACGGTCGGTTCTCTCAGCCGTCGGCTATCGACTGTACGGCCACGGCTGTGCCGTGGGCAGGCGCAACCGTAGTGATGTGCAGCGCTCTGCCCAGTGGTACGTGTGTGCGGTAGTACGCCTCAGTGCTTGGCGGGCAGGAAGCCGACCCTGTCGTAGGCCTGCGCCAGCGTCTCCGCGGCGACGGCACGCGCCTTCTCCGCGCCCTTGGCCAGGATCGAGTCGAGCGTCTCCGGGTCGTCCAGATACTGCTGGGTCCGCTCCCGGAACGGCGTCACGAACTCGACCATGACCTCGGCGAGGTCCGTCTTGAGCGCACCGTAGCCCTTGCCGTCGTACTTCTGCTCCAGTTCCGCGATTCCCGTGCCCGTGAGGGTCGAGTAGATCGTGAGGAGGTTGCTGACGCCCGGCTTGTTCTCGGCGTCGTAGCGGATGACGGTGTCGGTGTCGGTGACCGCGCTCTTGACCTTCTTCGCGGTGGCCCTGGGCTCGTCGAGGAGGTTGATCAGGCCCTTCGGCGTGGACGCCGACTTGCTCATCTTGATCGACGGTTCCTGAAGGTCGTAGATCTTCGCCGTCTCTCTGAGGATGTACGGCTTGGGGACCGTGAAGGTCGCGCCGAACCGGCCGTTGAACCGCTCAGCGAGGTCGCGGGTGAGCTCGATGTGCTGGCGCTGGTCCTCGCCGACCGGGACCTCGTTGGCCTGGTAGAGCAGGATGTCCGCGACCTGGAGGACCGGGTACGTGAACAGCCCGACCGAGGCCCGCTCCGCGCCCTGCCTGGCGGACTTGTCCTTGAACTGGGTCATGCGGGAGGCCTCGCCGAAGCCGGTGAGGCAGTTCATGACCCAGGCGAGCTGGGCGTGCTCGGGGACATGGCTCTGGACGAAGAGCGTGCAGCGCTCGGGGTCGAGTCCGGCCGCGAGGAGCTGGGCGGCGGCCAGCCGGGTGTTCGCGCGCAGCTCCGCGGGGTCCTGCGGGACCGTGATCGCGTGCAGGTCGACGACCATGTAGAACGCGTCGTGGGTCTCCTGCAGGGCCACCCACTGACGGACGGCGCCGAGGTAGTTGCCGAGGTGGAACGAGCCTGCGGTGGGCTGGATTCCGGAGAGCACGCGGGGACGATCAGAGGCCATGTTCACCATTCTCTCAGGTCCCGGAGCCCGCTCCGGAACCGATGGGGAACTGGTCGGCAACAGGTGGGAACCGATCCGTCTCCGGCGGTGTAACAAGGGTGTGAGAACGCGGGAGGGGGGCCGCATCGTCGATGAGGCCGCGGTGATCGCTCGTGTACGCGCCGGGGAGCCGGAGGCGTACGCGGAGTTGGTGCGTGCCCATACGGGCATCGCGCTGCGGGCGGCCGCCGCGCTCGGGGCCGGTGCGGACGCTGAGGACGTGGTGCAGCAGGCCTTCGTCAAGGCGTACTGCGCGCTGGGGCGGTTCCGGGACGGTTCGGCGTTCCGGCCGTGGCTGCTGTCGATCGTCGCCAATGAGACGAGGAACACAGTGCGCACGGCGGCCCGGCAGCGCACGCTCGCGGGCCGGGAGGCGGCCTTCGTGGAGGCCGAGCCGCTGATACCGGAATCGGCGGACCCGGCGGCGGCGACCCTGCGCACAGAGCGCCGCGCGGCCCTGCTGGGCGCCCTGGAGAAGCTGAGCGAGGAGCACCGCCTGGTCGTCACCTACCGCTATCTGCTGGAGATGGACGAGCCGGAGACGGCCCAGGCGCTGGGCTGGCCCCGGGGGACGGTGAAGTCCCGGCTCAATCGCGCACTGCGCAAGCTGGGCAGACTGCTGCCGGATTTCGAGCCCGGAGAAGGAGGTGAGGAGCATGGGTGAGGAGCGCGGTTCGTACGACGGTGACGGCGGCCCCGGGCTGCCGGAGGAGCTGCGGTCGCTGGGGCGGTCCCTGGACCGGCCGGGGTCGGACGGCGCCGAGACGATGGTCGAGCGGGTGCTGGGGCAGATACTCGCGGAGCAGATCCCGGTGCCGGTGGCCGAGCCGGCGGGGGCCGGGGCACGGCTGCGTTCGGCGCGGCGGTGGACGCGGGCGCGGTGGCGTTCGCTGACCGCGGTGCTGTGCGGTCTGGTCACGGTGCTCGTGCTCACGCCCCCGGTGCGGGCGGCGGTCTTCGACTGGTTCGGCTTCGGCGGGGTCGAGGTGCGCTACGACCCGTCGGCCCGTCCGTCGGCGAGCGCCGAGGTGCCTCGCTGCGAGGGATCGGTGTCGCTGGCGCAGGCCGAGCGCCGGGCCGGGTTCGAGCCGGTCCTGCCACCGGAGCTGGGCGCGCCGGACGCGGTGACGGTGACCGGCGAGCCTCGGGGGCGGTTCCTGGTGAGCCTGTGCTGGCAGGTTGACGGGCGGACGATACGGCTGGACGAGTTCTCGGCGCGCCTGGACACCGGCTTCATCAAGACCGTGCGGGAGCAGCCGGAGTGGATCACGCTGGGCGGCGCCTCGGTGCCGGAGCCGGCTCTGTGGTTCGCGCGGCCGCATCTGCTGAGTTTCTGGCTGGTGGGGGCGGACGGGTCCCCTTACACGCGCAAGGAGCGGACGGCTGGACCGACGCTGCTGTGGATGCGCGGGACGAGCGCGGCGGACGACCGGACCCTCACGCTGCGGCTGGAGGGCGTGACGTCGAAGGAGCGAGCGGTGGAGATCGCGAAGTCGCTGGAGAAGTCCTCCGAATAGTCGGCCGGGGGTGGGAACCCCGGCGGGTCGGGCGGTGTACCAGAAGTGACACGCGGCTCGCGGACGGGCCGCACGGCGATCGACTGCTTGGGGGTCCGGATGCGCAGGCGAGTGCTCGGGGTGAGGGAAGGACGGCGTCGACTGGCGGTGCTGGCGCTGACACTGCGGCCCTTCGCCACGCGGTTGGCGATGGGCGGTCGGAAAGGGGAGCCGGGGCCCCGGCAGGAGCTGCTGGACGTGTGAGGTCCGGGCATATGAGGCGCGGGCGACGGGCGGATGGGATCGGTAGGGGGAGGTCGAGGCCGATGAGGGGCTGCAGGGGGCGGGTCGCGGCGCGGCTCGTGCTGCTGGGGCCGGTGTCGGCGGCGCTGGCGCTGTGCGGCGGGGCACCGGCCGCCGGGGCCGCCGACCGAGCGGCTCGGCCGCCCGATCTGACGATGGTGGTCGCGGGCGGGGCTGGACAGCCGACCGCGGTGCGCTCCGGCGAGGTGCGGTTCGCCCGGCTGTGGCAGTTGCTGGAGCCGATGCACACCGGAACGGAGCGGGTGCCGGAGGCCTGGTCCGAGGGCCGGTATCCGCCGGTGCGGATCACGGTGGTGTGGGGGCTGACGGGGGTGGGCGGCTGGCCCACGACCGACAGTCCGCCCGGCGGTGACGTGGCGATAGAGCGCCAGGATCAGCTGTTCGTCGCCGAGGACGGCACACCGTGGGTGCGTTCGGATCCGGCGCCGGATGTGGAGGACGACGACATCCGCTGGCATCGGGCACCGCGCTCGGTCTTCGAGCGGCTGGACCGGGCAGGCCTGCTCGGCGCACCGGCGAGCGGGGCCTCGGCGGGGACCGACGGCTCGGTCCCGGCGGCGGACGCCGTGTGGTGGGCGATACCGGGCCTGGCCGTGGGCTTCGCGGCCGGGGTGGGCGGCACGCTGGCGATACGCCGCGCGGCGGCCCGCCCTGGAGGGGGACCGCCGCGGGAGGAGCCACGACAGCAGCTCATCGATCTGTGAGCGTCACCGTTCTTTGAAACGCACGTTCTTTGACAACTCCACAGTGGGCGCTTGTCAGCCGAGGTCGATCTCGGGGTACAGCGGGAAGCCGGCCACCAGGTCGGTCGCCCGGCGGGAGATCTCGTCCGCGATCTTGGGGTCGAGGACGTGGGCGGCCTTGGAGGGCGCGCCGGACTTGGTGGTGCCGGGCTCCGCGGTGGTGAGGACACGGTCGATGAGGCCGGCGACCTCGTCCATCTCGGCGGTGCCGAGACCGCGGGTGGTCAGGGCGGGGGTGCCGATGCGGATGCCGGAGGTGTACCAGGCGCCGTTGGGGTCGGCCGGGATGGCGTTGCGGTTGGTGACGATGCCGGACTCCAGCAGCGCGGCCTCGGCCTGGCGGCCGGTGAGGCCGTAGGAGCCGGCCACGTCGATCAGGTTGAGGTGGTTGTCCGTACCGCCCGTGACCAGGGTCGCGCCCCGGCGCATCAGGCCATCGGCGAGGGCGCGGGAATTGTCGACGATGCGCTGGGCGTAGTCCTGGAAGTCGGGCTGACGGGCCTCGGCGAGGGCGACGGCCTTGGCGGCCATGACGTGCGGGAGCGGGCCGCCGAGGACCATCGGGCAGCCGCGGTCGACCTGGTCCTTGAGGGAGTCGTCGCACAGGACCATGCCGCCGCGCGGACCACGCAGCGACTTGTGGGTGGTGGTGGTGACGATCTGGGCGTGCGGGACCGGGTCGAAGTCGCCGGTGAGGACCTTGCCCGCGACCAGGCCCGCGAAGTGGGCCATGTCGACCATCAGGGTCGCGCCGACCTCGTCGGCGATCTCCCGCATGATCCGGAAGTTCACCAGACGGGGGTAGGCGGAGTAGCCGGCGACGATGATCAGCGGCTTGAACTCGCGGGCCGACACCCGCAGCGCCGCGTAGTCGATCAGGCCGGTGGCCGGGTCGGTGCCGTAGGAGCGCTGGTCGAACATCTTGCCGGAGATGTTCGGGCGGAAACCGTGGGTGAGGTGGCCGCCGGCGTCCAGGGACATGCCGAGCATGCGCTGGTTGCCGAAGGCCTGGCGCAGCTCGGCCCAGTCGGCGTCGGAGAGGTCGTTGACCTGGCGGACGCCGGCCTTCTCCAGGGCGGGGGCCTCGACGCGGGCGGCCAGGACGGACCAGAAGGCGACGAGGTTGGCGTCGATGCCGGAGTGCGGCTGGACGTAGGCGTGGCGGGCGCCGAAGAGTTCCTTGGCGTGTTCCGCGGCGAGGGACTCGACGGTGTCGACATTGCGGCAGCCGGCGTAGAAGCGGCGGCCGATGGTGCCCTCGGCGTACTTGTCGCTGAACCAGTTGCCCATCGCCAGCAGCGTGGCCGGGGAGGCGTAGTTCTCGGAGGCGATCAGCTTGAGCATCTCGCGCTGGTCGTGGACCTCCTGGCCGATGGCATCGGCGACCCGCGGCTCCACGGCGCGGATGACGTCGAGGGCGGCGCGGAAGGCGGTGGATTCGTTGGAGAGGGGCTGCTCGGACAAGTCGGCCTCCGGACGGCGTGGCGTTCAGCGTTCACGGTTCGGCCCAGGCGCACGGCACACAGTCACGACCGGGCCGCTCCCCGATGGTCGGTCCCATCCCAGCGCGCCAGTCACGGCCCGCCGTCAGCCTACCGGGCGCGCCGTCGGGTCAAGGTCCCGCGTCCACCATCCGAGCAAGGATAGGAAGGGGGTCCCGCTTGTCTCCCGGTGTCTTCTGGAGGTCCCGTGACCACTACGGAAACCCTCATCGCCGCGGCCGAGGCGCACGGTGCGCACAACTACGCACCGCTGCCGGTCGTCGTCGCCTCGGCCGACGGGGCGTGGATGACGGATGTGGAGGGTCGGCGGTATCTGGATCTGCTGGCCGGTTACTCGGCCCTCAATTTCGGGCACCGCAACCGGCGGATCATCGATGCGGCCAAGGCGCAGCTGGAGCGGGTGACGCTCACGTCGCGGGCGTTCCATCACGACCGGTACGCCGCGTTCTGCGAGGAGCTCGCGCAGTTGTGCGGCATGGAGATGGTGCTGCCGATGAACACCGGCGTGGAGGCGGTGGAGACCGCGGTGAAGACGGCCCGGAAGTGGGGGTACCGGGTCAAGGGCGTGCCCGCGGAGATGGCGAAGATCGTGGTCGCGGGCGGCAACTTCCACGGCCGTACGACGACGGTCATCAGCTTCTCCACCGATCCGGAGGCGCGCGCGGACTTCGGGCCGTACACGCCGGGGTTCCAGATCGTGCCGTACGGGGATCTGACGGCGATGCGGGAGGCGATGACGGAGAACACCGTCGCGGTGCTGCTGGAGCCGATCCAGGGCGAGTCGGGGGTGATCGTGCCGCCGTCCGGTTATCTGCCGGCGGTGCGGGAGCTGGCGCGGGAGCGGAACGTGCTGTTCGTGGCCGATGAGATCCAGTCGGGCCTGGGGCGGACGGGGCGGACCTTCGCGTGCGAGCACGAGGGCGTGGTGCCGGACATGTATGTGCTGGGCAAGGCGCTCGGGGGCGGTGTGGTGCCGGTATCGGCGGTGGTGTCCTCGGCCGAGGTGCTGGGGGTGTTCCGGCCCGGGGAGCACGGGTCGACGTTCGGGGGGAATCCGCTGGCCTGTGCGGTGGCGCTGGAGGTGATCGCGATGGTGCGGTCGGGCGAGTACCAGGCGCGCTCCGCGGAGCTCGGCGAGCATCTGCACCGGGAGCTGGCGGCACTGGCCGACATGGGGCGGGTGACGGACGTGCGGGGCCGCGGGCTGTGGGCGGGGGTGGACATCGCCCGGGCGTACGGGTCCGGGCGGGAGGTGTCGGAGAAGCTGATGGACCGGGGTGTGCTGGTGAAGGACACGCACGGGGCGACGATCCGGATCGCGCCGCCGCTGGTGATCGGCAAGGAGGATCTGGACTGGGGACTTGCCCAGTTCCGGGCGGTGCTCCGGGTCTAGATGATCACGTGCGGCAGGAAGCGGGCGTACTCGTCCGTGATGAGTCCGGAGGACTCCCGGATGCCGAGGCCCGCCGACTCGTCCTCGACGACCCAGGCGCCGAGGACGACCCGGTTGCCGTCGAAGTCGGGCAGGGGGGCCAACTCCTGGTAACAGCACGGCTCGTCGCGGACCACGGGGTCGGTGCCCGGTTCGTGGACGGTGACGCCCGCGCCCTCGCGGCCCAGCAGGGGCTTGGCGACATAGCCGGCGGTGCGGGCGAGCTCGTGAGGGCCGTCGAGATGGGCGGGGAGCAGGTTGGGGTGGCCGGGGTAGAGCTCCCAGAGGACCGCCAGCAGCGCCTTGTTGGACAGGAGCATCTTCCAGGCCGGTTCGATCCACAGGGTGGAGCCGGTGCCGCCGCCGTTGTCGAGGGTGTCCAGGACGTGATCGGCGAAGCGGTCGGTGGTGAGCCACTCCCAGGGGTAGAGCTTGAAGCAGCTGCGGATGAAGCGGAGCCGGTTGTCGACGAAGCGGCCGGAGAGACGGTCCCAGCCGATCTCCTCCATGGAGATCCAGTCGGTGTCGAGTCCGGCCTGCTCGGCCGTCTCCTTGAGGTAGGCGACCGTCATCAGGTCTTCGCCGAGTTCGTCGGCGGAGGAGTGCGCGAAGTACAGGGGACTGCCGGGCGGGAGGAGGGCGGCCTGCTTCTTCCAGGCGGCGACCAGGCGTTCGTGGAGGGAGTTCCACTGGTCGGCGCCGGGGAAGCGCTCCTCCATCCAGAACCACTGCGGGGAGGCGGCCTCGACCAGGGAGGTGGGGGTGTCGGCGTTGTACTCCAGGAGCTTCGCCGGGCCGCGGCCGTCGTAGCGCAGGTCGAAACGGCCGTAGAGGGAGGGGAGTTCGGTGCGGCGGCGCCAGGCCTCGGTGACCGCCTCCGCCACGCGCGGGTCGGTGATGCCGAGGTCGGCGAGGCGCCCGGAGGTGACGATGTATTCCGCCGCCCGCAGGCACATGCGGTGCAGTTCCTCGACAACCTCCTCCAGCGCCTCGACCTCCTCCAGGGAGAAGACGTAGTAGGCGCTCTCGTCCCAGTACGGGCGCAGGGAGTTGTCGGGGTAGCGGGTGAGCGGGTAGATCAGGCCCTGTTCCTCGACGGTCTGCTGCCAGCCGGGGCGAGGGTCGATCGTGCGGCGTTCCATGGCGTACGTCCGGGAGGCCCGCTCAGCCGCCGCCGCTGCCGGAGCCCGAGCAGCCGAAGCCGCCGCGGTCCACGGCATCGCTGCGGCTGAAGGTGCCGTAGTCGGCATAGCCGCCGTCGACTTCGGCGTCGTAATACCAGGCGGCGTCGCTGCCGCCCTTGCCGGTCTTCTTCTTGCCGCTCTTGCCGTAGGACGAGCCGGAGGAACCCGACTTGCAGTTCTTGTCGGCGATGATCTTGTAGCCGTCCCAGGTGTAGCTGTCCCGGTCGACACAGCGCCGGTCGGGCTCGGAGCCGCAGGAGGTCAGTGCCGCCGCGACGACTCCCATACCGCCGAGCACCACCGTGCTGGACCGCAGTCGGCGCTTCGTCTGAGCCATGTCCCGTCTCTCCCCGTGTCCTTCGGCTGCGCGATCACCTTACGGCAGCACCCGGCACAGGGCTTCGAGGGCCCCCGCCCATGCGTGGTCCGGCGGGGTTCCGTAGCCGACGACCAGTGCGTCGAGGGGCTCGGCGGTGGCCTGTTCATGGCGGAAGTACGCAAGGCCGTGCAGGGACAGGCCCTGCCAGGGAGCCGCCTGGACGACCGACGCCTCGGTGCCCGGCGGCAGGCACAGGACGGCGTGCAGGCCGGCCGCGACGCCGGTGACCCGGACGTCGGGGGCGCGTTCGGCGAGGGCGGCGACCAGTGCGTCACGGCGTCTGCGGTAGCGCAGCCGGGAGGCGCGGACGTGGCGGTCGTGGGCGCCGTGGGCGATGAATTCGGCCAGGGTCAGCTGGTCGAGCACCCCGCAGCTGTCCACGTCACCCTTGGCCGCCGTCACCGGCTCGATCAGGGCGGGCGGCAGGACCAGCCAGGCCAGGCGCAGGCCGGGGGCAAGGGATTTGCTGGCGGTGCCCAGGTAGACGACGTGGCCGGGGTCCAGGCCCTGGAGCGCGCCGACGGGCTGGCGGTCGTAGCGGAACTCGCCGTCGTAGTCGTCCTCCAGGATCAGGCCGCCGGTGCGCCGCGCCCAGTCCACGACAGCAGCGCGCCGGGAGCGGTGCAGGACGGCGCCCATGGGGAACTGGTGGGCGGGGGTGAGCAGTACGCCACCGGCGTCCGTCAACTCAGCGGGATCGGTGCCGAGTTCATCGAAGGGCAGAGGGGTGGTGGCGAGACCGGTCGTGGCGAGGACCTTGCGGTGTTCGGGGAGTCCGTAGGACTCGACGGCGACCGTACGGGCGCCGCGGGCCCGCAGGACCGTGCCGAGGAGGCACAGGCCGTGGGCGAAGCCGGCGCAGATGACGATGCGTTCGGGGTCGGCGCGTACGCCTCGGGCGCGGGAGAGGTAGCTCGCGAGGGCGGTGCGCAGTTCGATGCGGCCGCGTGGGTCGCCGTAGCCGAGGACGTCGTAGGGGGCGGTGTTCAGGGCGCGGCGGGCCGCCTTGAGCCACTCGGCGCGGGGGAAGGAGGCGAGGTCGGGGGTGCCGGCGGTCAGGTCGTGGACGGGGCGGGGGCGGGCGCGGCGGGTCGGGGCGGGGGCCGTGGGGGGTGTCGAGCGGCCCTCGGCGACTCGGGTGCCGGAGCCCTGCCGGGCGGTGAGCCAGCCCTCGGCGACAAGGTCGGCGTAGGCGTCGGCGACGGTGTTGCGGGCGATGCCGAGGTCGGCGGAGAGGGAGCGGGAGGACGGCAGCCGGGTGCCGGGTGCCAAGCGGCCGGTGCGGACGGCCTCGCGCAGGGCGTCGGTGAGGCCCCGTCGCAGACCTGGTCCGGTGGTCGGTTCCAGGTGGAGGTCGATGCCCAGGGCTCCCGAAGTGGCCCATGTGTCTGCCATGGAAATGGACCATACTCCTGGGCCTTTTCCTTCGTAGGGTCGAGGGCATGACGATGACCAGTGATCACACCGCCCCTGTGGAAGCCCCCGCCGCATACGCCCCCGAGCACGCCCCCCGGCTGAACTGGGCCGAGCATGCGCCCGAGGTGTACAAGGCGATGGTCCGGCTCGACGCGGCCGCCCGACGGGGTCTGGACCCGAAGCTGCTGGAACTGGTGAAGGTCCGTGCCTCGCAGCTCAACCACTGCGCCTTCTGCCTGGACATGCACACCAAGGACGCCCTGGCGGCCGGGGAGAGCGTGGAGCGGATCATCCAGCTCTCCGCCTGGGAGGAGTCGGCGCACTTCTACACCGAGAAGGAGCTCGCGGCCATCGCGCTGACGGAGGCGGTCACCGTGCTCACCGACGGTCTTGTGCCGGACGAGGTGTACGCGAAGGCGGCCGCCCGCTTCGACGAGGCCGAGCTGGCCCAGCTGATCGCCGCGATCACGGTGATCAACGCCTGGAACCGGTTCGGGGTGACCTGCCGGATGACGCCGGGGCACTACCAGCCGGGTCAGCGGTGACCGTCGAGGTCTTCCGCGCCCTGCACCGGCGCCCCGCCCCGGGTGATCCGCTCGTGCTGCCCGGCCCTTGGGACGCGGCGAGCGCGCGGGCCCTTGAGGCGGCCGGGTTCCCGGCGCTCGCCACGCCCAGCGCGGGGGTCGCCGCCTCCCTCGGGTACGAGGACGGACAGACCCCGGCCGACGAGGTGTTCGCGGCGGTCGCCCGGATCGCGCGGGCCGTGGACGTGCCGGTGTCGGCGGACGTCGAGGGCGGGTACGGGATCGCGCCGAAGGAGCTGGTGGAGCGGCTGCTGGAGGCGGGGGCCGTGGGGTGCAACCTGGAGGACTCCGAAGGTGGCGTGCTCAAGGATCCGCGGCGGCACGCCGACTGGCTCGCCGAGGTACGGGCGGCCGCCGGGGACCGGCTCTTCGTCAACGCGCGAATCGATACCTTCATCCGGGGAGTCGCGGAGCCCGAACGGGCCATCGGGCGGGCCGCGTTGTACGTCGCCGCGGGCGCCGACTGCGTTTATCCGATCGGCGCCCCCGTCGCCGTACTCCCGCTGCTGCGGGCCGGTATCCAGGGGCCGGTGAATGTGATCGCCGAGGTGGGTGAGGGCCCCTCGCCCGCCGAGCTCGGGGAGCGAGGGGCCACGCGGATCACCTTCGGGCCGTACCTGCAGCGCCGGGCGACGGAAGGGATCGCCGCGCTGCTGCGGTGACCGTCAGGACAGCCATGAACGCCAGGTGGACTCGTGGCTGTCCACCCACTTCTTCGCCGCCTCCTCTGGGGTCAGCTTCTGGTCGGCGATCATCAGGGAGACCTCGTTCTGGTCCTCGGTCGTCCACTTGAACTTCTTCAGGAAGGCCGCGGCCTCGCCGCCGCCCTTCGCGAAGTCGGCGTTGAGGTACTTCTGCAGCGGGGTGTGCGGATAGGCGCAGGCGACCTTCTCCGGGTCCGCGTCGCAGCCCTCCTTGTACGCCGGCAGTTTCACCTCGGTCATGGGGACCTTCTTGAACAGCCACTGGGGGGTGTACCAGTAGGTCAGGAAGGGCTTCTTCTCCTTGGCGAACTGCTTGATCTGGGTGATCTGGGCGGCCTCGGATCCGGCGAACACCACCTGGTAGTCCAGGTCGAGGTTCTTCACCAGCGCCTTGTCGTTGGTGACGTAGGAGGGCGAGCCGTCCATCAGCTGGCCCTTGCCACCGCTCTCCGGGGTGCGCATCTGGTCGGCGTACTTGTTGAGGTTCCTCCAGTCGGTGACGTCCGGGTGCTGCTTCGCGAAGTACGTCGGGACGTACCAGCCGATGTGGCCGGTGACCCCGAGGCCGCCACCGTTGACGATCGTCTTCTTGTCCTGGACGTAGCGCTGTTCCTCGTCGGGGTGGCCCCAGTCCTCCATGATCGCGTCGACCCGGCCCTGGCTGAGCGCGTCCCAGGCGGGGACCTCGTCGACCTGGACGGTGTCGACGCGGTAGCCGAGCTCCTGCTCCAGCAGGTACTGGGCGACGGCGACGTTGGCCTGGGCGCCGACCCAGGACTGCGTGGACAGGGTGACCGTCTTGGCGCCCTGGGCGTTGGCGAACGGCGAGGCCTGCTTGGTCATGTCGGCGGCGCCGCAGCCGGTGAGCAGGAGCAGCGCGCCCACGGCAGCGGTCGCGGTGATGCGAACTCGCATGTCATGCTCCCTTCTTCGTGCGGCGATCCGTCGGCTGGGTGACCCGGTCGAGCATCAGGCCCAGACAGACGATCGCGGCGCCGGCCACCAGGCCGGTGGCCAGGTCGCCCTTGGCGAGGCCGAAGACGACGTCGTAGCCGAGCGCGCCACCGCCGACCAGACCGCCGATGATGACGACGGCGAGGACCAGGACCACGCCCTGGTTGACGGCGAGCAGCAACGAGCGGCGGGCGAGCGGCAGTTGGACCTGCCACAGCTGCTGGGCAGGGGTCGCGCCGAGCGAGCGGGCCGACTCCAGGGCCGCGGGGTCGACCTGGCGCAGGCCCTGTGCCGTGATGCGGACGACGGCGGGCAGGGCGTAGACGACGGCCGCGGCGACGGCGGGGGCGCGGCCGACGCCGAACAGCGCGACGACCGGGATCAGGTACACGAACTGCGGCATCGTCTGGAAGACGTCCAGGACGGGGCGCAGGGCGCGCTCCACCCGGTCGCTGCGGGCCGCCGCGGCACCGGTCGCGACGCCGAGGACCAGGGTGACGGCGACGGCGGCCAGCACCTGGGACAAGGTGTCCAGGGACGGCTCCCACACCCCGAGCACTCCGATCGCGGCCATGGCGAGGGTCGCGGTGAGCGCGGTGCGCCAGGTGCCGATCAGCCAGGCGAGGGCGGCGACGACGAGCAGCACGGCCCACCAGGGCAGCCCCTGAAGGCCGTCGCGTACGGGGTCCAGGACCCAGATGGTGAAGCGCCCCGCCCACTCGGCGGTGCCGCCGATCACGGGGACGCCGGAGTAGAGGTGGGCGGTCATCCAGTCGACGGCACGGTTGACCGGCTCGGCGATGTTCAGCACCCAGGCGTCGGGCCAGTCGAGGCGGCCCAGGAGACGTCCGGCGACGGCGACGGCCAGTGCGGCGGCGAGGGCGTACGCCCATGCAGCGCGGCCGGTTCGCTCGGTGCCGTCGCCCGCCGCGGCGGTGACGCGGTCCAGGACGACCGCCAGCAGCACGATCGGGACACCGGCCGCCAGGGCCGCGCCCACGTCGACCGAGGCCAGCGCCTGGTAGACGCGGTCGCCCAGGCCGCCGGCGCCGATGACGGACGCGATGACCGCCATGGACAGCGCCATCATGATCGTCTGGTTGACGCCGAGGAGGAGTTCCTTGCGGGCCAGCGGGATGCGGGCCGTCAGCAGTCGCTGGCGGGCGGTGGCGCCGAGGGAGTCGACGGCCTCCAGCACCTCCTTGTCGGCGCCGCGCAGGCCGAGGGCGGTGAGGCGGGCCATGGGCGGGGCGGCGTAGACGACGGTGGCGAGGACGGCCGCGGGGACGCCGATGCCGAAGATCAGGACGACGGGGAGGAGGTAGGCGAAGGCGGGGAGCACCTGCATGGTGTCCAGGACCGGGCGCAGGGCCCTGTCCAGGCGGTCGGACAGGCCTGAGGCGAGCCCGAGCAGCGCGCCCACGACGACGGACGCCAGCACGGCGACCACCATCAGGGCGAGCGTCTGCATGGTCGGTACCCACATACCGAGGGCGCCGCAGGTCAGGAAGGCGGCGGCGGTGCCCAGGGCGAGCTTGGGGCCCGCGACGCGCCAGGCGACCAGCGCGCCGAGCGCGGTGACACCGGCCCAGCCCGCGGCGAGCAGGACGAGGTAGACGGCGCGTACGCCCAGGACGACCGCGTTGCTGACGTGGCCCAGGAAGTAGAGGAACAGGGGGTGGCTGTCCCGGTTGTCGATGATCCAGTCGCTGGTGGTGGTGAGGGGGGTGGTCAGGTCGACGGTGAGGGCGTCGGGCCAGGTGCCGCTGGCCCAGCGGGAGTTGGCCAGGGGAACGAGGATCGCGGCGGCGAGGGCCAGGAGCAGCAGCTTGTGGACGGCTCGGTGCCGGAGCAGGCCGCCGGGGAGCACACCAGGGGTGGATGCGGTGACCGTGGCCATTCAGACCACCTCCTTGTGAAGCTCCGTTCCGGCGACGACGTCCAGCAACCGTTCGTGGTCGACAACCCCCAGACACCGGCCGTCCTCCATGACGCAGGCGGGCTGATGAGTGCGGGCGACGACCTTGATGGCCTCCGCGACCACCGCGTCGGCGTCCAGCCCGCCCACGTGGTCCGTACCGCCGCAGTCGCCGGGACGCATGGCGGTGCGCACCGTCATGACCTGCTCGCGCGGTACGTCCCGGACGAACTCGCGGACGTAGTCGTCGGCCGGGGAGCCGACGATCTCTTCCGGGGTGCCGAGCTGGACCACTCGGCCGTCCCGCATCAGCGCGATGCGGTCGCCCAGTTTCAGGGCCTCGCTCAGGTCGTGCGTGATGAAGACCATCGTGCGGCCCTCTTCGCGGTGGAGGCGGACGACCTCCTCCTGCATGTCCCGGCGGATCAGGGGGTCCAGCGCGCTGAACGGCTCGTCGAACAGCAGGACCTCCGGGTCCACGGCCAGCGCGCGGGCCAGGCCCACTCGCTGGCGCTGGCCGCCCGAGAGCTGGCTCGGCTTGCGCTGCTCCATGCCCTCCAGGCCGACCTTGGCGACGACCGCGGCGGCGCGTTCGCGGCGCTCGGACTTGCCGACGCCCTGGATCTCCAGGCCGTACGCGACGTTGTCGAGGACCGTGCGGTGCGGCAGCAGGCCGAAGTGCTGGAAGACCATCGCCGCGCGGTGGCGGCGCAGTTCGCGCAGGCGGGACTTGTCCATGGCACGGACGTCCTCGCCGTCGATGGCGATCGTGCCGGACGTCGGCTCGATCAGCCGGGTCAGACAGCGGACCAGGGTGGACTTGCCCGAGCCGGACAGGCCCATGACGACGAAGACCTCGCCCTTGCGGACGTCGAAGGAGACGTCCCGGACGGCGGCCGTGCAGCCGGTGCGGGAGCGGAGTTCGGCGGGGGCGAGCGCGGACAGTTCGGGGTCCGCGGGGACGCGGTCCGCCTTGGGGCCGAAGACCTTCCACAGGCCGTCCACGGAGAAGACCGGAGCGCCACTCATCGCGCATCGCCACCGATCAGGTCCACGGCGCGTTCCCCGACCATGAGCACGCCGATCATCGGGTTCACGGCGGGCATGGTCGGGAAGACCGAGGCGTCGGCGATACGGATGCCCTCAAGGCCGCGGATCCTCAACTGTGGGTCCACCACTGCCATTTCGTCGTCGATCGCGCCCATCTTGCAGGTGCCCGCCGGGTGGTAGACGGTGTGCGCGACCTTACGGGCGTACTCGCTCAGCTCCGCGTCGCCGAGGACCTCCGGGCCCGGGCAGACCTCGCGCTTGAGCCAGCCCGCCAGCGGCTCGGTCCTGGCGATCTCGCGGGCGATGCGGATGCCGTCGACCAGCGTCTGCCCGTCGTAGTCGTCCTCGTCGGTGAAGTAGCGGAAGTCCAGGGCGGGCTTCACGGACGGGTCCGGGCTCGTCAGGTAAAGACGGCCGCGGGACTTCGGCTTGGGGATGTTCGGGGTCATCGAGACGCCGAACTCCGGGCGCTCGTAGCCCAGGCGCTCCGGGTTGTCCGTGAACGGGATCTGGTAGAAGTGGAACATCAGGTCGGGGCCCGCGTGTTCGGGATCGCGGCGCACGAACAGGCCCGCGTCGGAGTCCATCGCGGAGTTCTCCGGGAGGGGGCCGTGCGTCTCCCAGACGATCACCGACTCGGGGTGGTCGAGCAGGTTCTCGCCGACGCCCGGCAGGTCGAGCACGACGGGTATGCCGAGCGCCTCCAGGTCCTCGCGGCGCCCGATGCCCGAGTGCAGCAGCAGCCGCGGCGAGTCGACGGCACCGGCGCAGAGCAGCACCTCGCGCCGGGCACGGACGAGGAACTCCTCGCCGTCCTTATCGCGTACGTGCACGCCCTCGGCGCGGGTGCCGTTCAGCTCCAGCTTGTGCGCCCAGGTCTCCAGCAGGATCGTCAGGTTCGGGCGCTCGTCCATCACCGGGTGCAGATACGCCACCGACGCGGACGAACGCTTGTTGTTCTCCGGGTGGTAGGCGAGGTCGAAGAAACCGACGCCGTCGGTGAACGGCTTCTTGTTGAAGCCCTCCACGCGCGGGACGCCGAGGGCCTCCTGCGCCGCGTCGACGAAGTCGCGGGCGATGGCGTTCCGGTCCTTCTCGTCGACCGGGACGATGTTGTTCAGCAGGCGCGCGTAGTACGCCTCCATCGGCACCGCGCCCCAGCCCTTGGCGCCGGCCGCCTCCCACTCGTCCCAGTCGGAGGGCAGGGGCTTGAAGGCGATCAGGGTGTTGTGCGACGAGCATCCGCCGAGCACCCGGGCGCGGCTGTGCCGGATGTGGGAGTTGCCGCGCGGCTGCTCGGTGGTCGGGTAGTCGTAGTCCAGCTCGCCGCCGAGCAGGCCCATCCAGCGGCGCAGGGTGAGGACGTCGTCACGGCCGACGTCGCTCGGGCCGCCCTCGATGACGGCGACGGTGACATCGGGGTTCCCGGTCAGCCGGGAGGCGATGACGGATCCTGCGGTGCCGCCGCCGATCACGACGTAATCGTAGACATGGGTGTTCTGAGGCATGGGGGGTTACTCCAGGAAGGTGCGGGGAGGGGGTCAGCCGGCGAACCAACGGACGGGCTTCGGCGCGAGGTTCTGGTAGATGTGCTTGCTCTCGCGGTACTCGGCGAGGCCGGCGGGGCCCAGCTCGCGGCCCACGCCGCTCTTGCCGAAGCCGCCCCACTCCGCCTGCGGGAGGTAGGGGTGGAAGTCGTTGATCCAGACGGTGCCGTGGCGCAGCCGGCCGGCCACCCGGCGGGCGCGGCCCGCGTCGGCGGTCCAGACGGCGCCCGCGAGGCCGTACTCGGTGTCGTTCGCCAGGGAGACCGCCTCGTCCTCGGTGCGGAAGGTCTCCACGGTGAGGACGGGGCCGAAGACCTCTTCGCGTACGACCTTCATCTCGCGGTGGCAGGCGTCGAGGACGGTCGGCTCGTAGAAGTAGCCGGGCCCCTCGCCGCGCTTGCCGCCCGTGCGCAGCACCGCGCCCTCCTCCAGCGCCGAGGCGACGTAGGCCTCCACCTTCGCGCGCTGCTGTTCGGAGACCAGGGGGCCGCACTCGACGCCCTCGTCGGTGCCGCGGCCGAGGCGGATCCTCGCGGCGCGACGGGCGAGTTCGGCGACGAACCGCTCGCGGACGGAGTCCTCGACGATGAGCCGGGCGCCTGCCGAGCAGACCTGGCCGCTGTGGATGAAGGCGGCGTTGAGGGCCTGGTCGACGGCGGTGTCGAAGCCCTCGCCGGTGGCGCAGGCGTCGGCGAAGACGACGTTGGGGTTCTTGCCGCCGAGTTCGAGGGCGACCTTCTTGACCGACACGGCGGCGGCCTGGGCCACCTTGACGCCGCTGACCAGTCCGCCGGTGAAGGAGACGAGGTCGACGTCGGGGTGCTCGGCGAGCCGGGCGCCGACCGAATGGCCGGGCCCGGTGACGATGTTGGCGACGCCGGACGGCAGGCCCGCCTCGACCAGCAGGTCGATCAGCGCGACGGTCGTCAGCGGGGTGATCTCGCTCGGCTTGACGACGAAGGTGTTGCCCGCGGCGAGCGCGGGGGCGATCTTCCAACTGGCCTGGAGGAGGGGGTAGTTCCAGGGTGTGATCAGCGCGCAGACACCGACCGGCTCGTGCACGACGACGCTGTGGATGTCGGAGGAGCCCGCGTCCACGACCCGGCCCGGGGACTCGGCGGCGACGAGGTCGGCGAAGTAGCGGAAGGCGTCGGCGACGCAGTCGATGTCGACGCGGCCCTCTCCCAGAGTCTTGCCCGCGTCGCGGCTCTCCAGCAGGCCGAGTTCCTCGCGGTCGCGCACCAGGAGGTCGGCTGCACGGCGCAGGAGGGCTGCGCGTTCGGCGACCGGGGTGCGCGGCCAGTCACCCTCGCGGAATGCGCGCCGGGCGGCCTCGACGGCCAGGTCGGTGTCCTTCTCGCCGCCCTCCGCGACCACGGCGAAGGGCCGGGCGACCGCTGGGTCGATGATGTCGCGGGTGGTGCCGGAGATCGCTTCGCGCCACTCGCCGTCGACATGGATCGTCCGTTGTCCGTGCTGCCTTGCCATGATCGGTATTGCCTTCCGTTCCTGTTCAGTGCCCCTGAGTCACATAGGTGTCACCTTCGGGGACCGCGACCACCTGCCCTGACGCCCCCGGTGCATGCGCAATCCATGGCCGAAAGTGGGCCGCGTCACTGAAAGTGCGGTCAAATAGGGCAAAAGGAATCCGGGCAGCACCCTGGACCTCCCCGGATTCTTTGACTAAAGTCAAAGAAATATGGAACCCGTGTCGACGGAGCAGGTGGCGGCGTTCCGCCGTTTCAACCGCTATGTCACGCGCCGTATCGGCGCTCTCGACGACCACTACCTCGGCCAGGACCGCCCCCTCGGCGAGGCCCGGTTGCTGTTCGAGATCTCCGGCAGCACGTCAGGGGTCTCCCTGCGGGAGCTCAGGACCCGACTCGGCCTGGACGCCGGGCACTTGAGCCGGATGGCCAAGGCGCTGGAGGCGCAGGGCGTGGTCCGGATCCGGGTGCATCCGGACGACAGCCGGCTGCGGATGGTCGAGTTGACGCCCGCGGGCCGCGTCGAGCTGAAGGAGCAGGAGCGCCGGGCCAACGCCCTCGTCGCGGACCTCCTCGGCGGCCTCAGCCCGGGGCAGCGCACCGAGCTGACCGAGGCCATGGCCGCCACCCGCCGCCTCCTCCGCCTCGCCGCCATCACCGTCCGGCTCGTCGACGGCGCCTCCGCGGACGCGCGCGCGTGCCTCGACGCCTACGCCGCCGACATCGACGCACGCTTCCCGGAAGGCTTCGACCCCGCCGATCTCGTACGGCCCGAGGAGGTGTCCGGGGAGGCCGGGGCGTTCTTCGTGGCGTACGAGGAGAGCCTGCCCGTGGGCTGCGGGGCGCTGCGGCGGCTGGAGCCGGGCGTCGGCGAGATCCGGCATGTGTGGGTGCACCCGGAGGCCCGCCGCCTGGGACTCGCCCGCCGCCTTATCGACGCGCTCGAACGCGAGGCGACCGCCCGGGAGTTGTCCGTCGTACGCCTGGACACGCATGCCGCGCTCACGGAGGCGCAGGCGATGTACCGGGCATGCGGGTACACGGAGATCCCGCGGTACGACGACAACGTGTATGCCAGCCACTGGTTCGAGAAGCGGCTCTGATGTCCGGTCACGGACAGTCCGCCCCCGTGGGGCAGAAGGAGGCCAGGGCCGCGGTGAGGGCTTCGCGGATGCGCTCCGGGGCCAGGTCCTCGGGGCCGCTGGCGCGGATCGCGTACGGCGTGCCGTCGGCGGACTCGAAACGGTGGTCGACGACCAGGCGGGGGCCGAGGGGAAGCCTCCGTAGGTCGAGGTCTCCGCGGACCAGGGGGCCTGGCCGCGCTCCTCGCTCGGTTCGTGTCCCCAGCCGCTCATCGCGCCCCCCGAATCGCCGTACCGGGCAACGCTTTTCCGACGGTAGCGGCAGAACAGGCCACAGGCCCCGTTCCGGCGGAAACCGGAACGGGGCCTGTGCGGGGTGCTGAGTGAACCGAGGCTCAGATGAGGCCGAGGGCGCGGACCGCCTCGCGCTCCTCCGCGAGCTCCGCGACGGAGGCGTCGATACGGGTGCGGGAGAACTCGTTGATCTCCAGGCCCTGGACGATCTCGTACCTGCCGTCCTTGGTGGTGACCGGGAACGAGGAGATCAGGCCCTCCGGGACGCCGTAGGAGCCGTCCGACGGGATGCCCATGGAGACCCAGTCGCCGTCGGCGGTGCCGTTGACCCAGGTGTGGACGTGGTCGATGGCGGCGTTGGCGGCGGAGGCGGCCGACGAGGCGCCACGGGCCTCGATGATGGCGGCGCCGCGCTTGGCGACGGTCGGGATGAAGTCCTCGGCCAGCCACTTCTCGTCGTTGACGACCTCGGCGGCGTTCTTGCCGGCGATGGTGGCGTGGAAGATGTCCGGGTACTGGGTGGCGGAGTGGTTGCCCCAGATGGTCAGGCGCTTGATGTCGGCGACCGTGGAGCCCGTCTTCTTCGCGAGCTGGGTCAGCGCGCGGTTGTGGTCGAGGCGGGTCATCGCGGTGAAGCGCTCGGCCGGTACGTCCGGGGCGGCGGCCTGGGCGATGAGGGCGTTGGTGTTGGCCGGGTTGCCGACGACGAGGACCTTGATGTCGTCCGCGGCGTGGTCGTTGATGGCCTTGCCCTGCGGCTTGAAGATGCCGCCGTTGGCCTCCAGGAGGTCGCCGCGCTCCATGCCCTTGGTGCGGGGGCGGGCACCGACGAGAAGGGCGACATTGGCGCCGTCGAAGGCGACGTTCGGGTCGTCGCTGATCTCGATGCCCTGCAGAAGCGGGAACGCGCAGTCGTCCAGCTCCATGGCCGTGCCCTCGGCGGCCTTCAGCGCCGGGGTGATCTCCAGGAGGCGCAGCTTGACCGGCACGTCCGCGCCGAGCAGCTGGCCGGAGGCGATGCGGAAGAGCAGGGCGTAACCGATCTGGCCGGCCGCGCCGGTGACGGTGACGTTCACGGGAGTGCGGGTCATGGCGTTCTCCGTATGACAGCTGGCGGTGGGGCGTCCCTGCCCCGGATGTTTGATCGATCTCTTGGCGTCAAGAGAGATCCAGCGGTCAGGCTATCGCGCCTCCGGGATCCCGGACGTCCGGGTCGGTGTGGCCCACCCCACAGCCCCCCGAAAGGGGCGGCCGCCAGGCCCGGGAGAGGAGGGACGAGGCGGCCGCCGAGTGGGGGTACCGGATTGCCGGACTCCCGTGGGGGTACGGTTCGCGTGCCCTGGATGGAGGCGACTATTCCTGCGGGCCCGGATTTCTTTCACCGCGCCCTCAAACGCCCGGCGGGCGGAGGAAATGCGTACCCGGCACCGAAATGCACCGCTACTGCGTGCACCCCTCCTGCCCCGCCGCCAGCGTCACGCACGCCGTCGCGTCGCCCGCGTCCTTCACCGCGACCATCGCGGTGTACGCGATCGTGTCGCCGGCGACCGTGATCGTGCCGGTCTGCTCCGTCTTGCCGACGGTCACGCGTACCTCGTCGCCCTCTGCCGCCCGGGTGATACGGCCCCACGCGGCGTCGCAGGTCTCGCTGTAGCGGACCTCCACCACTGTCGTGCCGACCGTCGCCGTCTTCGCGGTCGTCACCAAGTCGCCGCTGCAGCCCATGCTCTCCGCGTCCTTGCCCGTGCAGGACGCTCCGCTGCACTCGACGCCCGGCGGCAGGTCCGCGTCCTTCGTCACCGTCGGCGACGGGGACTTCGCACTGCCCTCGTTCGTCTCCCGGTCTCCACCGTCCATGAGGAAGAACGCGGCGCCGACCACCACGAGCACGCCCACGACACCCGCGAGGAACATCGTCAGCCGGCGCTTGCCCCGGCTCTCCCCCGAAGGACCGCCACGGGGCCCGGGCCGAGGCCCCTGCGGCGGTTCGCCGTACGAGGGCGTCGGCTTCGGAGTCGGGGCCGGGCTCGCGGACGGTGTCGTACCGCCGCCCGTGGCCCCCGGCCGTGACGGGCCTCTGTACCCCGCCATTCCCCACGAGTTGCTGCCCGACGCAGCCGCTTCCTCGACCGAGTCCCGGACGACATCGGCGTCCGCCGACCGCGGCGGCACCGTGGGGGCCACCCCCGCCGGACCCGCAACTCCCGGCGTCGCCGTCGCGCTGCCGCTCTTGCGGGCCGTCTTGCCGTTCTTGGCGTTCGCCGGAGGCGCGCCGAACTCCCCGAGCGCGGCCCGCGCCTGGGAGATGCGGATCGCCTCCATGGTCATGTCGTGCCGCATCTCCGAACGGCTCCACGCGCGTTCGGCGAGCTCCCACATCGTCGTGAGGTGAATCGGATTGGTGCCGGTGACCTCGGCCAGCGCGACGATCGCACCCTTCGGCGCGAGCAGCCGCCCGTTCAGATACCGCTCCCAGGACGTCTTGCTGTAGCCCGTCCGGTCCGCCACCGCCGCGATGCTCAGACCACTGCGGTCCACGAGCCGGCGCAACTGGCTCGCGAACTCCCTGACCTGCGGATCCAGTTCATCCGGCAAGGCCCTCCAACGAGGCATTGCTTCCCCCCTCTTCCCCCGGTAGTGCTGTCTTTTCCCCCGCGCGTGTCGCCCTCTGCCGAGTCCCCGTTCTGGCTACCCACAGGGATGCGCAGAGTCAGGATCTCAGTTCCCGGGGTGGGGGCGCACGGGAGCACAGGAGGCTGTGGGCATGCACCGTCGCACGCCAACCGGGCCGCGGTCCAGTCTTCCACCGCCCGTTCCCCCGCAGCCGTTCCACCCCCCGGTGACACCGCTGACAGGGTTCGGGACGTCCCGGACCGTCCCGATTGGCCACGCTAGCCCGACTGTCGAACGACTTCCGTCCAAATCCGCAAACTTGTCAACACATCGACACACAGAACGCACATATCCCGTCACGCAGTGCGCACAACGGCCCTGCGTCCACAGCGGTCTCAGCCCAGCGCGAAGGCGCCGGTCAACACCGTCAGCACCAGCACCACCGCCAGTCCCAGGGCCACGTAGAGCAGCCGCCGCGAGGGCTTCTCCTCAGGCGTGTCCCACCACGGCAGGGTCGGATCGTCCTCGTAGGCCTCGGCCCCCGAACCGTCCGGGGGCGAGCACTCCTTCGACATCGCCGGCCGCGGCCACGCCTGCACCGCCAGCTCCCAGCGCACGGCGAAGCGCTCGGCGTCCTCCCCGGACTCCCCCGCCACCCGGCACAGCGCCACGACCGCCTGTCGCGGCGGGGGCTGGACGGCGTTCAGATAGCGCTGCCAGGAGGACTTGCTGTACGCCGTGCGCGCGCCGAGCGCCACCAGGCTGAGGCCCGTGCGGTCCTTCAGGAGCCGCAGCTGCGTCACGAAGTGCCGCACCTCCGGCGGCAGCTCGTCCGGCAGCGGCTGCCAGGCGCCCATCGCTCACCTCCACGGCGCGTCCCACGTTCCCCGCCCCGATCGAGTGACGACGACGAGCGGTGATCGGTTCCGCGGGACCGCACGCTGTGGCAGGCCGCGGACACCATGGCGGAACGGTCACCGCTGTGCCACAGCGCCCTGACAGCCGTTGAACAGGAACTTCCCGGCGCGGGAAGGTGAAGGCACGACGGCGGCCCGTCCTTGCTCGGGGGAGAGGACGGGCCGCCGTTGTACGTATGCAGGGCCAGGGCCTGTCCGGCGGATGATGCCGGCGTCGCGGGGTCTGGCACGCGCTCCCCAGAGGGGGGACCGCCAGCCGCGCCGCCGCCCTCCTCCGCCGGGCAGCACCGTTTCCTGCAGCCGGCCTGTCCGCCGGGCAGGCCCTAGTTGCTGACCGTGAAGTGCAGCGTGTCCTTGAGGAACGGGATCTCCAGCAGGGGGTTCGGCTGCACCATCAGCGCCAGCAGGACGATCGCGGTGCCCAGCACGCCGTACGTGAGGATGTCGGTGAAGCGGGAGCGGACCGCGAGCATGCCGACGTCCGGGAGCAGCCAGCGCAGCGCCCCGCCGCCGAGGAGGGCGACACCGATCAGCAGGGTGCCGATGCGGAAGGCGTCCAGGGCGGTCACGAGCAGGCCGGCGCCGACCAGGACGAGCACCAGCAGGACCGGCCACTGACGGGCCGGGGCCGGGGCGTCGCCCGGGGCCGCGCGACCGCCGCCCTCGGGGCGCGCGGTGTCCCGCGTGAACAGCGGGAAGCGGCGGGTCGTACGGCGCGGGGTGCCCTCGGCGTCGGGCGCGCTGACCGCGTCCCGCACCTCAAGCTCTTCGTCCTTGCCCTCAGCCGACACTGCGCTCCGCCGCCTCGACCACGTTGACCAGCAGCTGGGCCCGGGTCATCGGGCCGACACCGCCGGGGTTCGGGGAGATCCAGCCGGCCACCTCGGCCACGCCCGGGTGGACATCGCCGACGATCTTGCCCTCGGCACTGCGCGAGACACCGACGTCGAGGACGGCCGCGCCGGGCTTCACGTCCTCGGGGCGGATCAGATGGGCCGAACCGGCGGCCGCGACGATGATGTCCGCGCGCTTGAGGTGCGCCGACAGATCACGGGTGCCGGTGTGGCACTGGGTCACCGTGGCGTTCTCGCTGCGCCGGGTCAGCAGCAGCGGCATCGGGCGGCCGATGGTGACCCCGCGGCCGACGACCACGACCTCGGCGCCCTTGATCTCCACGCCGTAGCGGCGCAGCAGGGTGAGGACGCCGTTGGGGGTGCAGGGCAGGGGGGCCGGCTCGTTCAGGACCAGGCGGCCGAGGTTCATCGGGTGCAGGCCGTCCGCGTCCTTGTCCGGGTCCATCAGTTCCAGGATGCGGTTCTCGTCGATGCCCTTGGGGAGCGGCAGTTGGACGATGTAGCCGGTGCAGGCCGGGTCCTCGTTCAGCTCCCGTACGGCCGCCTCGATCTCTTCCTGCGTCGCGGTGCCGGGCAGTTCGCGCTGGATGGAGGCGATGCCGACCTCGGCGCAGTCGCGGTGCTTGCCGGCGACGTACTTCTGGCTGCCGGGGTCGTCCCCGACGAGGATCGTGCCGAGGCCGGGCGTGACGCCCTTCTCCTTCAGCGCCGCCACGCGGGCGGTCAGATCGGACTTGATCGCGGCTGCGGTGGCCTTGCCATCGAGAATCTGGGCGGTCATGGCCCCATCCTCGCGGATGACGGGGTCCCGGTTCCAATCCGGGTCCCGGGCGGCCGTCCCGCCCATGATCAGCTCTGTTGCACTTGCACAACACATAGGGAATCCGGCTGGACAACGAACCGGCCACTGAAGAACGATTGTCGCCACAGTGCCGCGGGCTGTACCGGGGGGGACGAACCGCAACCGAAAGACCTTCCTCCGACTGTGCCGCTCGTCGTCCCCGCACATCGGTTTAACGGAGGAAACACCGCCATGAGTTTCGGCGAACCGAATAATCCCTACGGGCCCCCGCCCCAGCAGCCGCCAGCCGCTCCCGGTTATGGCTACCCCCAGCAGACCCCGCCGCCGGGCATCCCGCCGCAGCAGCCCTACGGCTATCCGCAGCAGCCGGCGTACCCCGGCTACCCCGGCTACCCCGGCTACCCGGGCGGCAATATGGTGCCGCAGTCGATGCCGGGGCTGCTGGTGACGGCCCGGGTCTTCCTGTACATCATCTCGGCTGTGCAGATCCTTGGAGCCCTCGCCCTCCTCTACTTCGCCGCTTTCGCAAGCGACGTGTCGGACGGCGCGGACGATCTTGGGTTCAGCACGGCACGTGACGGCAGTGAGATCGCCGCCGGGGTCTTCGGCGTGTTCGCCGTGATCGCGGCCGCTCTGGCAGCCCTCTCGATCACCCTCGGGGTCAAGTTCGGCAGCGGCGGCCAGGGCATCCGGATCACGGCAGTGGTCTACGGCGCACTGGGAACCATCGTCGGCCTGCTCGGCCTGTTCGTGGGCCTCGACTCCGGCCTGGCCTCGACGATCATCGGACCACTGCTGTGGATCACCTTCGGCGGCATCATCACCGCGGCACCGGTGGTGCCCAGCGGCACGGCGTGGTTCAGCCGCCCGCGTTACTGAGCCGTTCGCTCACGTCTGAACAGTTCGCGCCTGTCCGAGGGCCGTGTCTCACCGTTCCTGGCGGGTGGAGATCCAGCCGTTGCCGGGTGTCTGGAAGGTACCGTCCGCGCCCGTGGTGATGCGGTGGACGGCGTCTCGGCCGTCCGCGTTGTCGTACCAGACGGCGTAGTCGGAACGACCGTCGCCGTGGAGGTCGTTGCGAACGACGGTGCTGCTGGACCGGATCGTGTCGCCGGAGGCGGTCCGTACGACCAGGTTGCCGCGGTCCTGGAGGAGCAGTGTGCCGTTCGGCGCCGAGGTCTTCGACTCCCACAGGGTGGTGCCGGCGGACGACTTCACGGTCAGGTGCCGGAGGCGCTCGGGGTGGCGGTGGCGCCCGCGTTGCCGCCGGTGCCCGAGGACCACAGGGTCTTGCCGGTGTTGGAGGCGATGGTCAGGTTGCCATCGGCGCCCATGGTGACCTTGGCGGACTTCGACAGCAGGGAGTCGCCGGGGGCCAGGGTCTGTCCGGCGGCGAGGCTCGCGCCGCCCGGTGTGCCGTCGGCGCGGGCGGTGAGCGCGCCGGTGCGGGGCGGTGAAGGCGTGCGCGCCTTCGGGGGTCGGGGTGCCGAGCACGGCGTGGGCGGGCATCGGCGTGGCCGAGCACGGCGTGGGCGGGCATCGGCGTGGCCGAGGTATGACAAGGGCGGGTACTTCGAAAGACGGGTGCCCCCGAAACCGGGGGCACCCGTATCGCGAATCAGTGGAAGAAGTGCCGAGTCCCCGTGAAGTACATCGTCACGCCCGCCTTCTTCGCCGCCTCGACGACCTGCTCGTCGCGGACCGAACCGCCCGGCTGGACGACCGCCTTGACGCCGGCCTCGGTGAGGATCTCCAGGCCGTCGGGGAAGGGGAAGAACGCGTCGGAGGCGGCGTAGGAGCCCTGGGCGCGCTCGGTGCCCGCCCGCTCCACCGCCAGCTTCGCGGAGTCCACGCGGTTGACCTGGCCCATGCCCACGCCGACCGAGGCGCCGTCCTTGGCCAGGAGGATGGCGTTGGACTTGACCGCGCGGCAGGCCTTCCAGGCGAAGGACAGTTCGGCGAGTTCCTCGACGGAGAGGGCCTCGCCCGTCGCCAGGGTCCAGTTCGCCGAGTCGTCGCCGTCCGCCTGGAGGCGGTCCGTGACCTGGAGGAGCGCGCCGCCGTCGATCGCCTTGACCTCGACCTGGTTGGCGGGGGCCTCGGGGCAGCGCAGGACGCGGATGTTCTTCTTCTTGGTGAGGGCTTCGAGGGCCCCCTCCTCGTAGTCCGGCGCGACGATGACCTCGGTGAAGATCTCCGCGACCTGCTCGGCCATCTCCTTCGACACCGGACGGTTGACCGCGATCACACCGCCGAACGCCGACAGCGGGTCACACGCGTGTGCCTTGCGGTGAGCCTCGGCGACATCCGCGCCGACCGCGATACCGCAGGGGTTGGCGTGCTTGATGATCGCGACGGCCGGCTCGGCGTGGTCGTACGCGGCACGGCGGGCGGCGTCCGTGTCCGTGTAGTTGTTGTACGACATCTCCTTGCCGTGCAGCTGCTCGGCCTCGGCGAGACCGCCGGACTCCGAGGTGTACAGCGCGGCCGGCTGGTGCGGGTTCTCGCCGTAGCGGAGGGTGTTCTTGCGCTCCCAGGTGGCGCCCAGGAAGTCGGGGAACGAAGAGTCGTCGACGGGCGCGTACTCGGACGCGAACCAGCTCGCCACCGCAACGTCGTACGCCGCCGTGTGCCGGAAGGCCTCCGCCGCCAGCCGCTTGCGCGTGGTGAGGTCGAAGCCGCCGTCGCGCACGGCCGCCAGGACGTCGGCGTAGCGCGAGGGGCTGGTGACCACGGCCACCGAGGGGTGGTTCTTGGCGGCGGCGCGGACCATCGAGGGGCCGCCGATGTCGATCTGCTCGACGCACTCGTCGGGGGACGCGCCCGAGGCGACGGTCTCGCGGAAGGGGTAGAGGTTGACGACGACGAGGTCGAACGGCTCGACGCCCAGCTCGGCAAGCTGCCGCTGGTGGTCCTCCAGGCGCAGGTCGGCGAGGATGCCCGCGTGCACGCGCGGGTGCAGCGTCTTGACGCGGCCGTCCAGGCACTCCGGGAAGCCGGTGAGCTCCTCGACCTTGGTGACCGGGACACCGGCCGCGGCGATCTTCGCGGCTGTGGAGCCCGTGGAGACGAGCTCGACGCCCGCCTCGTGCAGGCCGCGCGCGAGGTCTTCCAGACCGGTCTTGTCGTAGACGCTGACGAGCGCCCGGCGAATCGGCCGCTTGTTGCTCTCGGCGGTCACTGGATAACTACCTTTCGTCCCTCAATGCGATAGCCGTTGCGGGCGAGCCGCCCCACGACGTCGACGAGCAGCCTGCGCTCGACTTCCTTGATGCGCTCGTGCAGAGCGCTCTCGTCGTCCTCGTCCCGGATCTCCACCACGCCCTGGGCGATGATCGGTCCGGTGTCGACCCCGTCGTCGACGAAGTGGACGGTGCAGCCGGTGACCTTGGCGCCGTACGCGAGCGCGTCACGGACGCCGTGGGCGCCGGGAAAACTGGGCAGCAGGGCGGGGTGCGTGTTGACGAACCGGCCGCCGAAGCGCGCGAGGAATTCCTTGCCGACGATCTTCATGAACCCCGCGGAGACGACGAGGTCGGGCTCGTGGGAGGCGACGGCTTCCGCGAGCGCCGCGTCCCACTCCTCCCGGGTGTCGTAGTCCTTGACCTTTCGTACGAAGGTCGCGATCCCGGCGCGCTCGGCGCGGGCCAGCCCCTCGATGCCGTCGCGGTCGGCGCCCACGGCCACGATCTCGGCGCCGTAGGCCTCGGTGCCGGTGGCGGCGATGGCGTCGAGCAGCGCCTGGAGGTTGGTGCCGGATCCGGAGACCAGCACGACAAGGCGCTTGGCAGCCACAGCGGGGGCCTTTCTCGGGGGGTGCGTCGGTACGGTGGCCGGGAGCACGCTCGCCGCTTGTACGTTCGTACGAATGCTTCGCGCCCCCGGATACGGGGAAGCCTACGAAGCGGCCGACCGTCAGCAACGATACCGGCACACCGGGCAGCCCCCACGGGACGGGGGCGTGGCCGGAAGGTAGCGTCTGGGAGGGCCTCGTCGGGAACGCCGTTCGTGGACGGTGCGTTCACAAGGTGACGGACCTGGGCCCACTAGCCATACTCAGCCGTAATCACCTAGGGGAAGACGCTCACTTGATGCCGGACCGCAGCCTGCGACTCCTCACGCTCCCCCCGCAGTCGGTGCAGGGAGGGGAGCGCCATGGCGTGCTGCTGCGCGAGCGGCCCGCCTCGCCGCCGGACGGCGATGAGCGCGAGAACACCGGTTCGTCCAAGGACGACAACCCGTTCGCGCCGCCGCCGGAGGGCACCCCGGACCGCCCGTGGCAGCCGCGCCGCCCCGCGTCGGGGGAGGGCGGCGACTCAGACGACGGCGGCCAGAGTTCGCCCTGGGGCAGCCAGTGGAGCGACCGCCAGCCCGGCCGTTCGTCCGGCGGCTTCGGTGAGCGCCCCGGCGCCGGCCCCGAGGGCCAGAGCGGCGACGGCGGCCCCGCCGGTTCGAACATGCGCTGGGACCCGACGGACCCGGCCCAGCGCCGCGCGCGCTACGCCCTGCTCTGCGGTATGTGGGCCTTCTTCTTCGCCCTGTTCAGCTGGCCCTACGTCGCCCTGCTGCTCGGCGCCCTCGCCCTGTACTGGGGCATCACCGCCCTCCGGGCCAAGCCCCGCACCCCCGACCCCGACACCCCGCCCCCTCCGGACACGGGCCGCCCGCAGACGACAGCAGCGGTGAGCGGCCTGGTCACGGCATCCCTGGCGATCGCTCTGGTGGCAGCGGGGTTCACGGCGAAGCTGGTGTACAGCGACTACTACACGTGCACGAATGACGCCCTCACCAATGAGGCGAAGCAGGCGTGCAACGACCTGCTGCCGGAGGAGTTGCGCGGGATACTGGGCGTCAACAGCTGAGCCGGCCCTTACTACGGGGGTCCGGGGGCGGCAGCCCCCGGTGGGGGTCCCCGGTGGGGGTCCCCACCGGGGACCCCCCTCTGGGGGGGGGACGGGTAGGGGCGGCGGGGGCGAAATCAGGCGGGGCGAAATCACAGGGGCTCCGGGCCATCCCCCCGCCCCGGCGCCTCCCGCAGCGCCGCCCAGCGAGCCTCCCGCGCCGAGTCATCCCCCGGCCAGGAATCCCCGGGCCAGGAATCCCCGGGCCAGGAACCCCCCGGCTCCGGCTCCACGGGCAGAAAGTCGTACGGCTCCAAGCTCCCGGCGTCCTCCCGGTACACGGCCTCCTCGACGCCCTCCCCCGGTGTCCCCTCGGACTCCTTCCGCCGCAAGGCCCAGCGCCGCCGCCCCTCCTCCCCGGCAGCCCCCGCCCGCCGCTTCCCGACCCGCGCCTCCCGCTCAACCCCCCGGCACCGCCACCCCCGCACCCCCACCGCCACAGGCACCCCCACCCCCACACCCCAGGCCAACGCCGCCGCCCCCACCTGCCACCACATCGGCCCGAACCCGGCAAGCGCCCCCACCCCCAGCGCCCCACCGGCCATCGCGGCCAGCCCCGCCGCGCCCCCCGCACACAGCACCCCCGCCGCCGAGGCAACCCCCGCGGTCCGCCCCCGCGACCACACCGCCCCGTCACCGTCCCCCTCCGCACTCCCCGCCCGCCCAACAAACCACCCCACCGTCACCCCGGCCACCACCGGCACCACCCCCGCCGCCCAGTTCACCGGCGTCCCCGCCCCGGCGTCCGGTACCGCCGCGAGCAAGGGAAACGGCGGCAACAGCGAGGCGGGAGAAGAGGACAGCGGCCCCACGACATGCCCCGCGCCCAGCGAGAACCCGGGCCCGAGGGCGTACGCCGCCCCCCACACCGCCGCGTTCGGCATCAGCACCAGACACAGCAGCAGCACCGCGAACTGCCCCGACAGTCCCTCCGTGAGCTGCAGGAACGACGCCCGCGCCGCACCGCCGTGCCAGACCAGCGACGCGGCCAGCAACAGCGCCCCACCCCCGAGCAGCACCGCCACCCCCGCCCCCGCGGCCCGCGCCGCCGCGTCCAGCCGGGCCCGCGCCTGAGCCCCGACGCACAGCCGCCGCGCCCCCGCCGGCATCAGGATCAGCACCTCGTCCACCGCGTCCCGGGGCCGCCCGTACGCCGTCCACACCCCCGCCCCGGCCGCGCCCGCCACGACCAACGGCACCCACACCCCCGTCCACACCCAGTCCGGCCGCAGCACCCCACCCGCCGCATACACCGCCACGGCCGCCCCCACGGCGAGATAGCCGACGACAACGCCCGCCCACGCCGTACGGCCCGAGACCGCGCCGGCGGCCTCCTCCTCGTCCCCCTCCACCGCGTCCCGCGCGGCCCGGTGCACCAGCCACACCGGCAGCGCGAGCAGCAACAACGGCGTGACACCCACCGGCGCGGGCACTCCGGACAGCGTGTCGGTGCGGACCAGTTCGGCCCCGTGCGCCAGCAGCCACAGCGCCGCCGCCACATGCAGCGCACCCCCGGGCCCGCTGTCGGGATACGGCGAACTGATCCACAGCACCATCACCAGCACGGCCAGCGACCCCAGTCCGAGACCCGCGGCCACCGCACCACCCAGGAGGCTGGCAGCCAGTCCGGGCGATCGGTCGCGCAACCGGGTGAGCAGGGACGACAACGGCGAACGGCGAACGGTCATCTGGATCACGCCCGCCATGCTCCCAACGACACGCGCTTTCCCGTCGTAACAGGCGAACCCCCGCTGTGTCGCTCAATATACGTTTATGTACTTTTTCGTACGAAGGGGCGTCCTGTGACGCAGAGCCCTGCAACCCCGCTGCCCCCGCCCAAGGAACGCCGACGCCTGCGCGAGTCCCAGTCGTTGACGCAGGCTCAGGTCGCGGCGCGGGTGGGCGTGACCCGTGAGACCGTGCGCGCGTGGGAGACCGGCCGTACGACTCCGCGCGGCCGGAAACGGGAGGCGTACGCGCGACTGCTGAGCGAGCTGACCAAGCCGCCGGCCAGCCAAGAGGCCCCGGCCGAGGCCGAGATGACCGCACGTCAGCAGGACACCGACGCCGCCGAGGCCCCCGTACGAACGGATCCGCCGGAGCTGAGCCCGGGCCCCGCGTCGGCCGCCGCGCAGGCTTCCCTGACGCCCACTCAGGCCTTCGACGCGCTCTACGCGTTCTGCGCGCCCTCCCTCGTACGGCAGGCCTATCTGCTCACCGGGCGGCGGGAGCTGGCGCGGGAGTCGGTGGAGCGGGCCTTCCAACTCGCCTGGCAGCGCTGGCCGGAGGTGGCCGTCGACCGGGACCCGGCGGGCTGGGTGCGGGCTTCGGCGTACGAGTACGCGCTCTCCCCCTGGCACCGCTTCCGGCCCCGTTACCGGCACCCCGAACCACCGCCCGCCAACCCCTCCGACCGCGCGCTGATGGACGTACTCCTCACCCTGCCGCCGCCGCACCGCCGCACGCTGGTGCTCTACGACGGTGTGGGGCTCGACCTTCCGGACACGGCGGCCGAGACGGAGGCGAGCACGCCCGCCGCGGCGAACCGGCTGCTGCACGCGCGCGAGACCGTGGCAGCGCGGCTCCCGGAGCTGGCCGACCCGGCCGAACTCCAGCGCCGCCTGGCCGAGGTGGCGTCGGCGGAACGCCTGCGCGCCGCCAAACCCCCGACGGTACGCACCGTCAGTGAACGCCGGGCCAGCTTCTGGACCCGCGCCGCCATCGCCTTCACGGTCGCCCTCATCGGCACGACGGCCCTGACGGTACGCACGGCTCCGAGGCAGTACGAGCCCCCCATCGCACCGGGCACGACGATCCAGGGCGTGCCCCCGAAGGTGGCCCCGGGGCCGCTGTCGGAGGCGGAGCAGGAACTGCGGGCGAAGCTGCGGCAGGAGACGGTGAGCGGCCCGGAGAGGCTCGTACCGCTGCCCGGATGACGCCGATGGGCCCGCCCCCCACCGGGGAACGGGCCCATCGAGCGTCGATCAGGAAGCTCAGGCGCTATCAGGAAGCTCAGGCGCTGAGGATCTCGCGCGCCAGCTTCGCCGTCTCGGTCGGCGTCTTGCCGACCTTGACGCCGGCGGCCTCAAGGGCCTCCTTCTTCGCCTGGGCCGTACCGGAGGAGCCGGAGACGATGGCGCCGGCGTGGCCCATGGTCTTGCCCTCGGGCGCGGTGAAGCCCGCGACGTAACCGACGACCGGCTTGGTCACGTTCTTCGCGATGAAGTCCGCGGCCCGCTCCTCGGCGTCGCCACCGATCTCGCCGATCATGACGATCAGGTCGGTGTCGGGGTCGGCCTCGAACGCGGCGAGCGCGTCGATGTGGGTGGTGCCGATGATCGGGTCGCCACCGATGCCGACGGCGGTCGAGAAGCCGATGTCACGGAGCTCGTACATCATCTGGTACGTCAGCGTGCCGGACTTCGAGACCAGGCCGATACGGCCGGGCTTGGTGATGTCGCCCGGGATGATGCCGACGTTCGACTGACCCGGGGTGATGATGCCGGGGCAGTTCGGGCCGATGATCCGGGTCTTGTTGCCCTTCTTGCCGGCGTACGCCCAGAACGACGCCGAGTCGTGCACGGCGATGCCCTCGGTGATCACGACGGCCAGCGGGATCTCGGCGTCGATGGCCTCGACGACCGCGTCCTTGGTGAACTTCTCCGGCACGAAGATGACGGAGACGTTGGCGCCGGTGGCCTCGATGGCCTCCTTGACGGTGCCGAAGACCGGTACCTCGGTGCCGTCGAAGTCGACGGAGGTGCCCGCCTTGCGCGGGTTCACGCCGCCCACGACCGTGGTGCCGTCACCCAGCATGAGCTTGGTGTGCTTCATGCCCGTGGCGCCGGTCATGCCCTGGACGATGACCTTGCTGTCCTTGTTGAGCCAGATAGCCATGGTGTGTTCTGTCCTCGTCCTGAGTGCTTACTTGGCGGCGTGGGCCAGCTCGGCGGCCTTGTCGGCCGCGCCGTCCATGGTGTCGACGCGCTGGACCAGCGGGTGGTTGGCGTCGGTGAGGATCTGCCGGCCGAGCTCGGCGTTGTTGCCGTCGAGGCGGACGACGAGCGGCTTGGTGACGTTCTCGCCGCGGTCCTCGAGGAGCTTCAGGGCCTGCACGATGCCGTTGGCGACCTCGTCGCAGGCGGTGATGCCACCGAAGACGTTGACGAAGACGGACTTGACGTCCGGGTCGCCGAGGATGATCTCCAGACCGTTGGCCATGACCTGGGCGGAAGCGCCACCGCCGATGTCCAGGAAGTTGGCCGGCTTGACGTTGCCGTGCGCCTCACCGGCGTACGCGACGACGTCCAGGGTGCTCATGACGAGACCCGCGCCGTTGCCGATGATGCCGACCTCGCCGTCGAGCTTGACGTAGTTGAGGTTCTTCTCCTTGGCGGCGGCCTCGAGCGGGTTGGCCGCGGCCTTGTCGTGGAGCTCCTCGAAGTCGGGGTGACGGAACTCGGCGTTGTCGTCGAGCGACACCTTGCCGTCCAGGGCGATGACCTCGCCGGAGGCGACCTTCGCCAGCGGGTTCACCTCGACCAGGAGGGCGTCCTCCTTGATGAAGGTGTCCCACAGCTTGACGAGGACGTTCACGACCTTGTCGGCGACCTCGGCCGGGAACTTCGCGGCCTCGACGATCTCGCGGGCCTTCTCCTCGGTCACACCGTCGATCGCGTCGATCGGCGTCTTGGCGACGGCCTCCGGACGGGTGGCCGCCACCTCCTCGATCTCCATGCCGCCCTCGACGGAGGCGATGGAGAGGAAGGTGCGGTTGGCACGGTCCAGCAGGAAGGAGACGTAGTACTCCTCCAGGATCTCCGGAGCCGTCTCGGCGATCATCACCTTGTGGACCGTGTGGCCCTTGATGTCCATGCCGAGGATGTCCGTCGCGCGGGCGACGGCCTCGTCCGCGGTGGCGGCGAGCTTCACGCCACCGGCCTTGCCACGGCCGCCGACCTTCACCTGGGCCTTGACGACGGACTTGCCACCGAGGCGCTCAGTGGCTGCGCGGGCCGCCTCAGGCGTGTCGATGACTTCACCGGCCAGCACCGGTACATCGTGCTTGGCGAAGAGGTCCCTCGCCTGGTACTCGAACAGGTCCACGCGCTTCCGTCCCTATCAGTGATCTCGCGGTTCGTTGGATGCGTGGGCGTGCCGCGAAGGGCAACGTGACGTCCGCTGTCACAAGGGAGGCGCACACGGTGTCCGAGCGCGCGGCATGTCCGTCTCGCAGGTTATCGCCGCTCGACGGGGGCTTCTAAATCAGGGGTCACACCTGAGCGGTGATACCTGTCACATGATGCCGCGATCACTGGCACGGGGTGCCTGAAGTGAAGGGCCTCACCGGGCTGGGGTTGACCCGGTGAGGCCCCTTGAACAGCCCGAAGGGGCACGAATCGATCCGCCCCCGGGGCCTTCGGCCGGACGGTCCCCACCCCAATGGAGACCGTCCGGCCCGTCCGTGAGGTCCCGTCCGGACGGTCCGACGGCTTTCGGCCGTCCGGGCCCTGTCGCCTCACGGAGTCGGGGTTCAGACGCTGCGCAGGTAGCCCGGGGTGGCGGACTCGGCGACGCCCTGGACGCCGGTGACGGCGTCGTGGGCCAGGGGGGTGGCGGTCAGGCCCTCGGCGACGGGCGCGACCTGACCGGTGACGCCGTACGCGAAGGGCTGGACGTCACCCGCGACGCCGTACGCCAGGGTCTCGGCGGCGTGCGTGACCGGCTGGACGAGGCCCGCCACGGGCTGGGCGACATGACCGGCGACAGCGCGGGCGAAGGGGTCGACCTCACCGGCCAGTCCCTGGGCGAGCGGCTGCACATCGCCCGCGACCCCGTACGCCAGCGCGCCCGCGTCCGCCCCGGCCCGCTCGGCGACGGGCACGACGCCGTGCACCGCGGTGTGCGCGACCGGCGGGAGCAGGGCGCCCTGCCCGTCCGCGGCGACCTGGCCGACGAGTCCGGTGGCGTACGGCGGTACGTCGGCGAGGGCGCCGTCGACGACCGGCTGGACGCCGGAGACGGTTCCGGTGGCGAGGGGGTGGACGTCCGTGACGGCTCCGGCGGCCACGGCGTGCACCCCGGCGAGGGTGCCGTGGGCGACCGGCTGGACGTCGGCGACCAGGCCGTACGCCAGCGCGGTGGCGGCGTCGACAGCGTTCCCCGCTGCCGTACCGACGCCGCCGGCCGCCTGTCCGGCGACCGGCTGCACGCCCTGGACCGCGTGGGCGGCGGCGGGCGCGACACCGGCGACGGCCTGCTCGGCGACCGGGGTGACGCCGTGGACGCCCTGAACGGCGTGGGCGGCCGTGGGGAGGGCGCCGTCGACGGTGGAGGTGACCAGGGGCGGGACCGCCGCGGTGGCCGTTTCGTCGAGGACCGGGGTGACGGTTCCGGGGGCGGCGGACACCGTGCCGACCAGCTTCTGGTGGACGCCTTCGGCGGTGCCGGTGACGTGGCTCGGGACGGCGGAGACGCTCGCCGCGGCGGCGCTCCTGACGGCGTCGGCCTCGGCACCGGCGACCGCGTTGACTCCGGTGGCGCGGTTCTGGGCACCGGCGACCGCGGCGTGGGCGGCACCGGTCGTGGCGCCCGCCGTGCGGCCGGCCCTGGCCCGGGTTCCCTGGACGCGGGTCTGCGCCCCGGCGAGGGCCTGCTCCAGCTCGGGGGCGAAGGCGGCGAGGGGGCCGAAGAGGTAGTCGACGGTGTCGGAGGGGTCGGGGGTGTCGGGGGCCTTGGGGGTGTCAGGGGCCTTGGGGGCCTCGGGGGCCTCGGGGGCCTCTTGCGGAAGGCTCGCCGCGGCGGTGGCGGTCGCGTGGGCGGTGGGCCCGGCGGTGACCGTCGCCTCCTCGGCCGTCTGCTGCGCGGCGCGGGCCGCCTTCACGCCCTCGCTGAGCTGCGCGGCACCACCCTTGAGCTTGGCGGCCTTGGTGGCCTTCGTGGCGGTCGTCTCGACGGGTGCCGTCTGCCGCGAGGCGCCGGCGACCGTCTCGGTCACGCCGTCGGTGACGTCTTCCGTCACACCGGAGACGGTGTCCTGCACACCGGAGACGACACCCTCGACGGTGTCACCGACCGGGTCGGTGGTGGCGTCCGGCACGGACAGGGTGGAGGAGGGGAGCTCGGAGGCGTTGGCGGCGGTGGAGCCGAGCGCCCAGGCGCCGGTGACACCGGCGGCTATGACGATGGAACGGCGGATGTTCTTGTTCATACGTGCGTCAGATCCTTAGGGATTCCGAGACATCGGAGGCAACGGGACGTGGGGGACATTCCGGCGCCGGTTCGACAGCGCCGGCGCTTCCGTCCGGGGGTTGGGAAAAGGGGGTTCCGGACGGGCGGGCAGACCTGTTCCGCCCCCGCGCGGCAGGTCCACTGCGCGGGAAATGCCTGCTCTAGGCGGGGGATACGGGAATGTCCCGGTACTCGTCCCGGGTCTCGTCCGCGCTGACGCGCGCGGCGGCACCGGGCACGAGCCGCGGCGGGGCCCGGTGGTTCAGGGCGACGGCCTGGGCGTCGCCGTGCCTGGGGGTGCTGTTGTCGATCGTCGCGTGGTGGTCCAACGCGCCGCCCGGATCACCGGCGGGCGCGTGCCGCGCGGGCACGGGCTCGACGGAGTCGGCACGGCGGGGGTGCGCGAAGGCGCGGGGCGCGGTGATGTCGTACGACGAGATGTCGCGCGGGCCGTACGCCGCGGCCTTCTTGGACGGACCCTCGGAGTCCTCCTCGCCGACCGACGAGGAAGCCACCGGCCCCGGTTGTGGTGCCGTGGCGGCCGGTGCGGGCGGCGTCTGGCCCGGCAGAGCGGGGAGCTCCAGACCGGGGAGCACGGGGGGTTCCGGCAGACCGGGGAGCACGGGGGGTTCCGGCAGACCGGGGAGCACGGGGGGTTCCGGCAGACCGGGGAGCACGGGGAGGCCCGGCCGCCCGGGCGACTGGGGCAGCTCCGGCAGGGTGGGCAGCGACGACAGCGGCGGCACCTCGTCCCGCACGTCGCCCAGCCCGTCGGTCACCGCCCCGACCACCTCACCGACCGGCCGCGCGGCACGCTCGTGGACGGGCCGAAGGATCCGGTCACCGTCAGCGGCTTCGGGAACCGATGGCTTCGAAGGCGCGGGCTGTTGAACCTGCGGTTCCTGAACCACCGACTCGGCCATCCGCTCGACCGGCGTGTACACGTCGACCGACAGTGCCGCCGGCGCGTCCTCCGCCGCCTGAGCCTGCTGCCCGCCGAGAATCCCGAGCGCGAACAACCCGCCCACCAGCAGCGCCAGATACAGCGCACGCCGTCCGGCCGCCTTGCGCACCATGCGCAGAGCGGCACCGGGCAGAGCTGCTGACAGGGTCAAGAGGGGGCGGGTCCTCCCGTGCGGCGGAACAAGAGACGCGTGACGCGGCGCACCGCTGAACGAGCGTCGATCCTCGCACGGGACTCCCGAGGTTGCGCAAGCCCCCTGTTACCGATGGGTACTCATGTCCCTTTTGCTGGGCCAAGTCGGGAGACAACGGGGCGTCAGTTCGTCGACAAATCGCCCACGGACCGGTGTCACGCAGGGGCCGGGACCGGGATCGGCCGCTTCTCGATCGCCGCCGCCAACACCTCCGGGAACAGGTCCGGCGTACAGGCGAACGCCGGTGCGCCCAGCGCGGCGAGCGCGGCCGCATGCTCCCTGTCGTAGGCCGGTGCCCCCTCGTCGGACAGCGCGAGCAGCGCCACGAACTGCACGCCGGACGCTTTCATCGCCGCCACCCGCTTCAGCATCTCGTCCCGTATGCCCCCTTCGTAGAGGTCGCTGATCAGCACGACCACCGTCTCTGCGGGCCGGGTGATCTGCGACTGGCAGTACGTCAGCGCCCGGTTGATGTCCGTACCGCCGCCGAGCTGGGTGCCGAACAGCACGTCCACCGGGTCGGCGAGTTGGTCGGTGAGGTCGACGACCGCCGTGTCGAAGACGACCAGCCGGGTGTCGATCGACCGCATGGAGGCCAGCACCGCCCCGAACACCGACGCGTAGACCACCGACGCGGCCATCGACCCCGACTGGTCGATACAGAGCACGACTTCCTTCTTCACCGACTGGGAGGCCCGCCCGTATCCGATGAGCCGCTCGGGCACGATCGTCCGGTACTCCGGCACATAGTGCTTGAGGTTGGCGGCGATCGTGCGGTTCCAGTCGATGTCGTGGTGGCGCGGCCGGTTGATCCGCGCGCTGCGGTCGAGGGCGCCGGTGAGCGTGGCCCGGGTGCGGGTGGCGAGCCGCTTCTCCAGGTCCTCGACGACCTTGCGCACGACGGCCCGTGCCGTCTCCTTGGTCGTCTCCGGCATGGCCTTGTTGAGGGAGAGAAGGGTCCCGACGAGATGCACATCGGCCTCCACCGCCTCCAGCATCTCCGGTTCGAGCAGCAGCGTGGACAGACCGAGCCGGTCGATGGCGTCGCGCTGCATGACCTGGACGACGGAGGAGGGGAAGTAGGTGCGGATGTCCCCGAGCCAGCGCGCGACGGAGGGCGCCGAGGTCCCGAGCCCCGCCGAACGGTCCTTCCCCGTCTGCGGTCTGTCCCCCTTGCCGTAGAGCGCGGAGAGCGCCCCGTCCATCGCGGCGTCCTGCCCGGCGAGCTTGCATCCGGTGCCGTCGGCCGTGTCGCCGCCGAGCACGAGCCGCCAGCGCCGCAGCCGCTCCTGCGCCGGGTCCGTCATGCCCGTCGTCATGTCCGTCGTCATGTCCGTCGTCATGTCCGTCGTCATCCCCGCCTCCCTCCACCGAGCCGTTCCCACAGCGGGATCACGGTCGCGGTGATCGCAGGCCGGCCTTGCGCCCGCGGTCCCTGAACCTGCCCCGGTCCCACGGTGCCCGCCGCTCGGGCACGCTCCCTCGGCCTCCGAGGCCCTTCGGTCGTCATCGCGTTACCCCCACCAGGTCGTTGTCGTCCGTGTCCAGCCCCAACAGCAGCCGCACCACCGGCAGCACGGCGTCCGCCCGCGCCGGATCCAGCTCGGCCGCGAACCCGGGTATGCCGCCACCCGCGGCGGCCCCAGCGTCTCGCTGCCCGGGCCCGCGCCGCACCAGTTCGCCGAGTGTTCTGCGCACGCCCGGCTCGTACGCCGAGAAGGTGCGCCGCAGCAACGGCAGTACGTCGGTGAACGCGTCCGCCGGCACCCCCGTCAGCCAGGCGTCGACCAGGCCGAGCAGCCGCTCGTCGTGCACGAGCAGCATCCCGCCGCCCGAGCCGCCGCCGACGAAGCCCTCGATCCACGCCGCCGCGTCGCCGGGCGGTGTCCCCGGCGACAGCACCAGACCCATCAGCCGGGCCGCCTCGTCCTGCGCCAGCTCCCCTTCGTCCAGCAGGAGTCGCACGGCACGCCCGCGGATCACGCCGGGGACCGTGTCCCGCAGGGACAGCATCTTGAGCACGGCCCGCCAACGCCCGCGCAGTTCGCCGTGTCCCGGCGCGGCTGCGTCGCCGAGCAGGCCCACCGCTCCGTGCACCGCGTCCACATGACGCCGTATCTCCTCGGCGGCATCCGCGTCGAGGCCGGCACAGGCGGGGGGCAGGCCGACGAAGATCCGCTCGGCGAGGCCCGCCGCGACCTCCTCGAGCGCCCCGGTGTCGGTGCCGCGCACATCGCCGTAGCGCAGGGAACGGACCAGCGCCGGCAGGGCCTGGGCGAGATGACCGACGTCGGTGTCGAGCGCGGCCCGGTCGGCCAGCACCCGCATCACCGTCGGCAGCGCGTCCGGCAGTTCGGCCAGCAGGCACCGCTCGGCGAGCGCGGTGACATCGGCGAGGTGCTGCGCGGAGACGGCGTCCGTCTCGGACTTGGCGGTCGCGGCGCCGAGTACGGTCGTCCCCCACACCCCGGCCTCGGCGATCCGCACGGACAGCTCGGGCTCCCAGCGCAGCCGCCAGGTCTCCCGGAACGTGCCCGTGCTCCCCCGCGAGGCGACCGGCTCCCCCCAGGGCACGCCCAGCAGCCGCAGCCGGTGCAGCAGCCGGCTGCGCCCGGCGTCGGTCTCCTTGCGCAGATCGAGCTCCAGCTCGCGCTCCAGCGCCTCCGGTTTGAGCCGCAGCCGGCGCTGGATCCGGTCGAGGTCCCGCTGCAGCGGCACGGCGGGCGCGTCCCGCGGCACCTCCCCCAGCACATCGCCCACCACCAGCCGGTCGTGCACCAGCGCCAGCGGCACGTCCGAGCCGTCGCACATCACCGCCCGCACCGCGTCGGTCGTCTCGCCGAGGCCGGGCAGCGGGCGGCCACGCATCGCCGCCAGCGTCTCCGCCAGCCGCACCGCCTCGATGACATGCGCGGAGGACACGATCCGGTCCTCGGCCCGCAGCAGCCCCGCCACCTTGGTCAGCCACCGCTCCACCGGCCGGTCAGGGGCGTGGAACAGATGTCCGTACCATCCGGGCGAGTCGATGCCCGCCCCGTAGCCGCCGGCCCGCGCCAGCCGGCGATACGTCCACGGCACCCAGGTCATGTCCGCCTTGACCTTGGGCAGGCCCTTCAGCAGGGCCCGGTCGGCGGCGACGGTGGTCCGCTCGCCGAGCGCGGGCACATGCCACGCCCCGCACACCACGGCCACCGCGTCCCCGAACTCCTTCTGCGCGGACCGCGTTTGGAGCCGCATGTACGCCTCGCGCACCAGGTCCCGGTCGTGCCCGCCGCTGCCGTACACCTCCCGCAGCGCGGCCATGGCCTCCGCCAGCGCGGCGAACGGCGCGAGCGGGTCCCCCGCCGCTCCGACCCCGCGGTGCTCGACGACGTCCTCCCACCAGCGCTCGGCGTCGTCGTATCCGGCGGCGTCGGCGAGCACGGCGACGGGGTCGATCCGGACGTCGACGCTCACCTTGGCGGGGCCGTCGGCGTTCTCTCCCCCAGACTCCTCGGCGGAGCCGTCCGGAGCCTCGTCTCCCGGCGCCCCATCCTCCGGCGGTTCGGCTGGCCCCTCCTGCGCCTCCCGCTCCCACGCCAGCGTGTGCGTGGCCGGCAGGTCGATGAAGCGAGCCGGTACCCCGTGCTCCAGCGCCCAGCGGATCGCGACCCACTCCGGGGAGAACTCGGCCAGGGGCCAGAACGCCGAGCGTCCTGGCTCGTCCACGGCGTGGGCGAGGAGGGCGACCGGCGGGCGCATGTCCTCGTCGGCGGCGAGCGGGATCAGCGCGTCCGCCTCGGGCGGCCCCTCGATCAGCACCGCACGCGGCCGGGCCGCGTCCAGCGCCGCCCGCACGGCCCACGCGGAGCCGGGCCCGTGATGCCGTACGCCGAGCAGCAGCGGGCCCACCCCAAGGTCAGCTCCGGTCGTCACGCCGGCCACCTCGTGTCGTCGCCGTTCATCCGGCCCCCCTGGTTCGCGGTCATGCGCTCACCTCCCGGCAGGCGCGGTAGAAGTCGGTCCAGCCGTCGCGCTCGCGGACGACCGCTTCCAGGTACTCCTGCCAGACGACCCGGTCGGCCGCCGGATCGCGGACCACGGCGCCGAGGATGCCCGCGGCCACGTCGGCGGACCGCAGCACGCCGTCGCCGAAGTGGGCGGCCAGCGCGAGCCCGCCGGTGACGACGGAGATCGCCTCGGCCGTGGAGAGGGTGCCGCTGGGCGACTTCACCTTCGTCCGGCCGTCGGAGGTCACCCCGTCGCGCAGCTCGCGGAAGACGGTCACCACCCGGCGGATCTCGTCGATGCCCTCGGGCACGGCCGGCAGGTCCAGGGAGCGGCCGATCTGGTCGACGCGCCGGGAGACGATGTCGACCTCGGCGTCGACGCTCTCCGGCAGCGGCAGCACGACCGTGTTGAAGCGGCGGCGCAGGGCGCTGGACAGGTCGTTGACCCCGCGGTCGCGGTCGTTGGCGGTGGCGATGAGGTTGAAGCCGCGGACGGCCTGCACCTCCTGGCCCAGCTCCGGGATGGGCAGGGTCTTCTCCGACAGGATCGTGATGAGCGTGTCCTGTACGTCGGCCGGGATCCGGGTCAGCTCCTCGACCCGGGCCGTCATGCCCTCCGCCATGGCCCGCATGACGGGGCTCGGCACCAGCGCGTCCCGGCTCGGGCCGTGCGCGAGCAGCTGCGCGTAGTTCCAGCCGTACCGGATCGCCTCCTCCGGGGTACCGGCTGTGCCCTGCACCAGCAGGGTCGAGTCGCCGCTGACGGCCGCCGCCAGATGCTCGGACACCCAGGTCTTGGCGGTGCCGGGCACGCCGAGCAGGAGGAGGGCGCGGTCGGTGGCGAGGGTGGTGACGGCGACCTCGACGATGCGGCGCGGCCCCACGTACTTCGGGGTGATCACCGTGCCGTCCGGGAGTGTGCCGCCGAGCAGATAGGTCGCCACGGCCCACGGCGACAGCTTCCACCGGGCCGGGCGCGGGCGGTCGTCCTGCGCGGCCAGCGCGGACAGCTCGGCTGCGAAGGCGTCCTCGGCGTGCGGTCGCAACGCCTCGGTCGGTGCGCTCTCGCGGGTATGTGCGGACGTCGGGTCCACGGACACGGTCATGGCGAAGTCCCCCTCCAGCTCGGCCGGTTCGGATCTGCCACCAACCGTGCACCACGCCACTGACAATCCGTTCCGACCTGCGAAAACGCGCTCGCCGGACCGATTGTCAGTGGGGGGATCTACCTTCGATGGCATGACTCAGCAGGGGGTGCGCTGGAGCGCGGACCAGGTGCTGGCACTGGCGCCTGACGCCGCGTCACGCAAAGCGGGCAGCAAACTCGGGGCGGCCGGGCCGTGGTCCGAGGCGGGCAGTACCGACGAGGGGACGGTGTGGGGGCTGTGCAAGGGCAGTGGCAGCAAGCCGTATCAGACGGTCGTCGACATCGCGGACGCGTCGGGGCCCGCGTACAAGTGCAGTTGTCCGAGCCGGAAGTTCCCGTGCAAGCACGCGCTCGGACTGCTGTTGCTGTGGGCGGGCGGGGACGGAGCCGTGCCGCAGGGTCAGCCGCCGGACTGGGCGGAGGAGTGGCTGGAAGGGAGAAAGAAGCGCGCGGAACAGAAGCGGGCGGAGAGCGCTTCCGGGTCGTCGTCCGGCTCGGCTGATCCGGAGGCGGCGCGGCGGCGGGCGGAGCGCCGGGCCGAGAAGGTCACCGCGGGGGCGACGGAGCTGGAGCAGCGTCTGGCGGACCTGCTGCGCGGCGGGCTGGCCGGCGCGGAGCAGGCGGGGTACGGGCTGTGGGAGGAGACGGCGGCCCGGATGGTCGACGCCCAGGCCTCGGGACTGGCGGCGCGGGTGCGGGAGTTGGGGGCGATCCCGTCGTCGGGTCCCGGCTGGCCGGTGCGGCTGCTGGAGGAGTGTGCGCTGCTCCACCTCCTCGACCAAGGCTGGCTGCACCGCGAGCGGCTGCCGGAGGACCTGGCGGCGACGGTCCGCTCCCGTATCGGCCTGCCCGCCTCGCCCGAGGGCCCGCCGATCCGCGACCGCTGGCTGGTCCTCGCCCAGTACGACACGGCGGACACCCGTCTGACCACCCGCCGGATCTGGCTCCACGGCGCCGACTCGACCCGCACCGCCCTGCTCCTGTCCTACGGCGCCGCGGGCCGTGCACCGGAACTCGCGCTGCCGGTCGGGCTGACCCTGGAGGCGGAGGTGTCCCCTTATCCGGGCGCAGGTCAGTTGAGGGCGTCACTCGGCGAACGGTTCACCGCGCCCGCACCCACTTCGATACGACCGCCGGGGATGACGACGGCCCAGGCGGCCGCCCGTTACGGCGAGGCGCTGCGGGACGACCCCTGGCTGGACTCGGTCCCGGTGACGCTGGAGCGGGTGATACCGACCCCGGACGGCGAGTCCTGGCAACTGGCGGAGGCCGACACGGATTCGGCCCTGCCGCTCACCCCCACGGCCCGGTCCCGGCCCGGCCTGTGGAAGCTCGTCGCCCTCTCGGGCGGCGAGCCGGTCAAGGTCTTCGGCGAATGCGGCCACCGCGGCTTCACCCCGCTCGCGGCCTGGCCGCAGGGGGCGGGCGAGGCGGTGCAGCTGTGCTGAACCGAACCCGGCGCACCCCATGGCCACTCCCCGGAACCCCACAGAAGGGACGACCCTCATGAACAGGACCCCGGACGCGCCCGCCTGGGAGGAGCTCGTCACCACCGCCCTGCTCGGCACCGACCGCCGCATCCCGCCGGGCGGCGATCCGGCCCGGGAGGCACCGGTCGCCCTGCTGGACGCGGCCGCCGTGGCGACCGTACGGCGTCGGGCGGGTCTGCGTCCCGCGCGCGCGGCGGACCGCCTCGAACCGGCCCCCGAGGACCCACGCCCCGCGCTGCCCTCGGCGGCGGCCCGCAGGCTGGCGCTGCTGCTGGCCGACCGTGCGGGAGGTACGGGCGGCGGGCGCAGAGGCACGGCTCCGGACCTGATGGAGCTGCTGCCCCAGTGGCTCACGACGGCCAACACCCACGGCTACGCGGCGCCCCCGCAGATGCTGCCCGCCCTGCTGGACGCGGCCCGGGGACGGACGGACCTACGCCCTGCGGCACTGCGCTTCGCGGGCCCGCGCGCGGTGTGGCTGGCCCGGCTGAACCCGGACTGGCGGTTCGCCCTGCGCGCGACACCCGGTGGCGGCACGGCCCTGCCCGGCCCCGAGGAGCAGGAGAGGATTCATCGGCTGTGGCAGGAGGGTCTGTTCGCCGAGCGGGTCGCCCTGCTCGCCGCGATACGCGCGCGGGAGCCCGCCGCCGCGCGGGAGCTGCTCGCGACGACCTGGGCGACGGAGCGGGCCGAGGACCGGCTGATGTTCCTCGACTCGCTGCGGACCGGGCTCGGCCCGTCGGACGAGCCGTTCCTGGAGCAGGCGCTGGCCGAACGGAGCCGCAATGTGCGGGCGACGGCGGCGGAGTTGCTCTCGGCGCTGCCCGGATCGGCGCTGGCCGGGCGGATGGCGGTCCGGGCCGGGGCGTGCGTGGCCGTGGACCGCACCCAGGACACTCCGACGATCACCGTTGAAGCGCCGCACGAGTGTGATCCGAGCATGGAACGCGACGGTGTCGTGCCCAAGGCTCCGGCGGGACGCGGGGAACGGTCGTGGTGGCTGGGACAGTTGGTGGAGGCGGCACCGCTCGGCACCTGGCCCCCGCGTCTTGGCGGCCGTACGCCCGCGGAGATCGTGGCGCTTCCGGTGACGGACGACTGGCAGGCCGAGCTGCACGCGGCCTGGTGCCGGGCGGCCGTACGACAGAAGGACGCCGGGTGGGCACGGGCGCTGCTCGGGACGCCGTCGGCGCCGGAGGCCGGCGGGCCCGGGGCGGTGTCGCTGGCCGAGCGGGCGAAGCTGCTGGGCACGCTGGACGCGGCCGAACGGGCCGAGTGGGTCGCCGGTTTCGTCGCGCGGCATGGGCTGTCCGAGGCGTTCCAGCTGCTGGGAGTGTGTGCCGTGCCATGGGCCGCGCCGCTCGGGCGGGCGGTCGTCGACGCGCTCAATATCGCGCGGGACGCGGGGAGTTATCCATGGAGTTTCAGCGGAGTGATGGGGCTGGCCGAACGCTGCCTGGACCCCGCGGAGGCGAGCCGCCTCGACGGGTTGCTGGCCGTACCGGACGAACCGGAGGACGCGTCGCCGGGGGCCGGGGGGTATTGGGCGGAGGCGTTCCAGCGGCTGGTCACGACACTGCGGTTGCGCGCGGCGATGTTCGAGGAACTGGGGTCGGCCCAGGTCAATGGCTGACCTGGGCTGCTGCTGGACCGGGCGGATATGGACTACGCCTGCGCCGTCTGCCGCACGTTCGCCCGGACCCAGTCCACGATCGACTGCGTCGTCGCCCCCGGCGTGAAGATCTCCGCGACGCCCTTCTCCTTCAGCGGCGCGATGTCCGCCTCCGGGATGATCCCGCCACCGAAGACCAGGATGTCCTCCGCGTCCCGCTCCTTCAGGAGCGCGATCACCGCGGCGAACAGCGTGTTGTGGGCGCCGGAGAGGATGGAGAGGCCGATCGCGTCGGCGTCCTCCTGGATCGCCGTGTCGACGATCTGCTCGGGCGTCTGGTGAAGGCCCGTGTAGATGACCTCCATACCGGCATCGCGCAGCGCCCGCGCGATCACCTTTGCCCCGCGATCGTGGCCGTCGAGCCCCGGCTTGGCCACCACCACGCGGATCGGACCGGCTGCCACACCCATCACTGCCTCCATGAAGCGACTACATCCATCCGTACCGTCAAGTACCGCACACATCACTCGCGCCGTACACGCCGCACACGCCGTGGCACGGACGCCCCGCGCCACACCGCCCGGGGAAGTGAACGAACGTTATCGCCAGCATCCCGCAACCCGCAGTTTCACGGTGGAGACCGAGGGGGAAATCACACGGTGGGACACGTTCGCCGCGCACCGTTCCGATCCTCTGCGGCTCACGGACCGCAGACAGAGGCGGCCGTCGGGCCACAGCCGGAACATGCGCAACGGGAGCCGCAACGAGGTCGCCGCACCACCGCGCCGCAGGCCGCGCGCCGTGGCGGTGCGGCACATCGGCGAGGGCACGAAGAGCACGTAGGGCAGGTAAGGCACGACAGCGGGGAGCCTCGTCGCCACACCGGCAGAGAGCCTCGTCACGTCATCGGCGTCACGCACGCCACACGCCGCTCCCACCCCACGCCGCCCGCTCGCGCACCGTCGGCCTGCCTCGACGCGACTTCCCAAGAGGGCACACGGGGGACAGAGGCGTCCTCGGGTGTGCCGACAGGAGGTCGGCCATGAAGGTCACCAAGGCAGTGCTGCCCTTTCTTCCGCTCTGTCAGCGGCTCCTCCCGAGCCGGCTGGCCGGACTTTCCATGGCGCTGTTGAAGGCCACCGCCCTCGAAATCGCGATCCTCGCCGGACACCTCCTCCTCTATCCATCCGGAATCGCCCAGGAGCGCGGGGCCGCACTCCCCCCACAGGGCTCCCCGGACACACCGCACCTGCCGACCGAGGCGAAGCCCCCGGTGGTGCTGCTGCACGGGTTCATCGACAACCGCTCGGTCTTCGTGCTGCTGCGCCGCAGCCTCGCCCAGCACGGCAGGCGCCAGATCGAGTCGCTCAACTACTCGCCGCTGACCTGCGACATCCGTACGGCGGCCGAGCTGCTCGGCCGGCACATCGAGGAGATCTGTGCGCGGACGGGCAGCAGGCAGGTGGATGTCGTCGGGCACAGCCTCGGCGGCCTCATCGCCCGCTACTACGTGCAGCGGCTCGGCGGTGACCTCCGCGTCCGGACGCTGGTCACGCTCGGCACCCCGCACTCCGGCACCCGCGTGGTGCCACTCGCGAACGCGCACCCCATCGTCCGGCAGATGCGCCCCGGCTCGGCGGTGCTGGAGGAGCTGACCCGGCCCGCACCCGGCTGCCGTACACACTTCGTCAGTTTCTGGAGCGACCTCGACCACCTGATGGACCCGCTGGAGACGGCCTGCATAGACCACCCCGATCTGCTGGCGCAGAACGTGCGGGTGAGCGGGGTCGGACATCTCGCCCTGCCCGTGCACCCGGCCGTGGCGACGGGGATACGGCAGGCCCTCGACACCGAACGGACAGGAACCGAAGCCGCCCGTGCCGACGGTCTGACGGTGGCCTGAGCCGTCCCGGAACCGACTGAAGCCTCGAACACTCTTCGAACATAAGGCCAAACTCGCGCCCGCAGTCCCCCGAAACACGGCCGAATGCCCGTTTCCTGGAAGCGCGAAACCTGCCGAAGATTGTCGTGCCCGCGTACCGCCGGGTACAGTCGCCGCACTGCTCTGGCAGCCCCTGTTGTCGAGGCGAAAGAGAAGTTGGTGAACGACCGTCACCCGTCGGGGACCATGACCACCCCGGCTCCGGCTTCCGACGCGGACCCGGCGCACTACGCGTCGTACGGCACCCAGGAAGCCCAGTACGGCGACTTCACCACGTACGGTCACTACGACACCACCGGTTTTCAGCAGACCACCGGAACCTTCGACACCGACCCGCTGTTCGGCTCGTTGCCGGGCGAGAGCACCGGCTTGTACGACTCGGGTCAGTGGTCCACCGGCCAACAAACCCTGAACTACGACGCGTACGCGGCCCAGCACCATGCCGCCTATGACACCGGCGCGTACGAGACGACCGCCTGGTCGGCCGACTATCAGCGGCTGGCCGCCGTTCCACCGCAGGCCACGAGCCCCGAGGCCAGCGGCCACCGCGACGCGGGCGCCTGGCTGCAGCCCGACCATTCCGGCGGCTCCGCCGACCAGACCCAGCACTGGGAATGGGGCACGCAGACCTTCGACACGGGTGCCTACGACGCCACGCAGTGGAACTCCGACGGCGCCACGACCGGCGCCGAGGAAACGCCCTACGGGCAGACCTCGTACGAGGAGACTCCCTACGGGGAAACCGCCTCGGTCGAAGGCGAGTTGACCTCCACCGGCGAACTCCCCGCCGCGGCCCCCCTCCTCGACGACGAGGAAGAGACCGCCCCGGCCGCTCCGGCCGCCCCCGGCCCGGGCTCCCGCACAGCCGCCCGCACCGCGTCCCGCTCCCGCCGCAAGGCCCCCGCCAAGCGCTCCGCACTGCTGACCGTCGCCGTGCCGTCGGCGTGTGTCATGGGTGTGGCGGGGATCGCCGCCGCCTCCGTCGGCACCCTGACGACCGACGACAAGGACACCTCGACGACCGCGTCGGACGCGCAGGCGGTCAAGCCGTCGACGGCCAACAACAAGCTGGACACCCAGCTGGAGAGCCTCTCGGCCGGTGCCGACGACTTCGCCGACCGGGCCAGCCGTACGCAGGAGCGCATCGACCTCAAGGCCGAGCAGGAGGCCGAGCGGAAGAAGGCGGCCGAGGCGGCGGCCCGCAAGGAGCGGCTGCGCCCGAAGTTCGCCCTGCCGGTGGCCCAGCACGGGCTCAGCGCCAATTACGGCCAGGCCGGCATCAACTGGATGTCCACACACACCGGCATCGACTTCCCGGTTTCGTACGGTACGACCGTGATGGCGGTGGCCGACGGCACTGTCCGTACACAATGGAACAACTCGTACGGCAATATGCTGATCCTTACGACGAAGGACGGCACGGAGATCTGGTACTGCCATCTCGACAGCTACCAGCTCGCTTCCGGATCGGCCGTGAAAGCCGGCGACCCGGTCGCGTATTCCGGCAACTCCGGCAACTCGACCGGGCCACACCTGCACCTCGAGGTGCGGCCGGGCGGCGGCTCGGCCATAGACCCGCTCGCGTGGCTGCGCAGCCACGGGCTCGATCCCACATAACGTGCCTGTGCGCCCCCGCCCTTCAGCGGGGGCATACACATGTGCCCGCTACAGCTTCTCCACCGGCGCGTACCGCAGCAGCAGCCGCTTCGGCTTGTCGCCGAAGTCGATCGTCGCCTCGGCGTTGGCGCCGGTGCCCTTGACCGCCATCACGGTGCCGAGCCCGAACTGGTCGTGCGTCACCCGGTCCCCGACCGCCAGCGAGACCACCGGCTTCTCGGAGGTCCGCCGGGTGGCGAAGCCGGACGCGCCGGAGGCCGAGGAGCGCGAACGGGACGACGACAGCGAGGCCGCCACGCCCGAGGCGGGACCGGAGGACACCGGCGAGGTGGCGCCGGTGCGCTTCCAGTCGACGTGCTGCGCCGGGATCTCCTCCAGGAAGCGGGAGGGCGGGTTGTACGACGGCTGCCCCCACGCGCTGCGCATCGACGAGCGCGTCAGATACAGCCGCTCACGCGCGCGTGTGATGCCGACGTAGGCGAGCCGCCGCTCCTCCTCCAGTTCCTTGGTCTGGCCGAGGGCGCGCATGTGCGGGAAGACGCCGTCCTCCATGCCGGTGAGGAAGACGACCGGGAACTCCAGGCCCTTGGCGGTGTGCAGGGTCATCAGGGTGATGACGCCGGAGCCGTCCTCGTCCTCGTCGGGGATCTGGTCGGAGTCGGCGACGAGCGCGACGCGCTCCAGGAAGTCCGCGAGACCGCCCGGGGTCTCCTCCGCCTCCTGCTCGAACTCCAGGGCCACGGCGGCGAGTTCCTGGAGGTTCTCGATCCGGGTCTCGTCCTGCGGGTCGGTGGAGGCCTGCAACTCGGCGAGATAGCCGGTGCGTTCGAGCACCGCCTCCAGGACGGTCGCCGGTCCCGCGCCGGACTCGACGACCGTACGGAGCTCCTCCATCAGCGTGTTGAAGCGCTTGACGGCGTTGGTGGAGCGGGCGGCCATGCCGTACGCCTCGTCCACGCGCTTGAGGGCCTGCGGGAAGCTGATCTTCTCGCGCTGGGAGAGGGCGTCGATCATCGCCTCGGCACGGTCGCCGATGCCCCGCTTCGGGACGTTCAGGATGCGCCTGAGGGGGACCGAGTCCTCCGGGTTGGCCAGGACGCGCAGGTAGGCCAGGACGTCCCGGACCTCCTTGCGCTCGTAGAAGCGGACGCCGCCGACGACCTTGTAGGGCAGGCCGACACGGATGAAGACCTCTTCGAAGACACGGGACTGGGCGTTCGTCCGGTAGAAGACGGCTACGTCTCCGGCCTTCGCGTCACCCGCGTCCGTGAGGCGGTCTATCTCATCGGCGACGAACTGGGCCTCGTCGTGCTCGGTGTCGGCGACATAGCCGGTGATGCGCGCGCCCGCGCCCGCGTTGGTCCACAGGTTCTTGGGGCGGCGGGACTCGTTGCGCTCGATGACGGCGTTGGCGGCGGTGAGGATCGTCTGGGTGGAGCGGTAGTTCTGCTCCAGCAGGATCGTCGTCGCGTCCGGGTAGTCCTCCTCGAACTGGAGGATGTTGCGGATGGTCGCGCCGCGGAAGGCGTAGATCGACTGGTCGGCGTCACCGACGACGCACAGCTCGGCGGGCGGGATCTCGGCCTCGGGGGGCACGTCGACGGGGTGCTCGGAGGTGCCCACCAGCTCCCGCACCAGCGCGTACTGGGCGTGGTTGGTGTCCTGGTACTCGTCGACGAGGACATGCCGGAAGCGGCGGCGGTAGTGCTCGGCGACGTCCGGGAAGGCGCGCAGCAGATTGACCGTCGTCATGATCAGGTCGTCGAAGTCCAGCGCGTTCGCCTCGCGCAGGCGGGACTGGTACATCGCGTACGCCTGGGCGAGGGTCTTCTCGAAGCCGTCGGTGGCCTGAGCCGCGAAGTCCTCCTCGTCGATCAGCTCGTTCTTGAGGTTCGAGATCTTGGCGCTGAAGGACTTCGGCGGGAAACGCTTGGGGTCGAGGTCGAGATCCCGGCAGACGAGTGCCATCAGCCGCTTGCTGTCGGCGGCGTCGTAGATCGAGAAGGACGAGGTGAAGCCGAGCTTCTTCGACTCGCGCCGGAGGATCCGTACACACGCGCTGTGGAAGGTCATCACCCACATCGCGTTCGCGCGCGGGCCGACGAGCTGCTCGACGCGCTCCTTCATCTCGCCCGCGGCCTTGTTGGTGAAGGTGATCGCGAGGATCTGTCCGGGGTGCACATTCCGCTCGGCGAGCAGATAGGCGATGCGATGGGTGAGCACGCGCGTCTTGCCGGAGCCGGCGCCGGCCACGATGAGCAGCGGGGCGCCGGAGTGCACGACGGCCGCGCGCTGGTTCTCGTTCAGCCCCTCGATGAGCGCGGCCGCGTCGATGGCCGGGCGCGGGGCGCCGTCGCGGTAGTAGGCGTCCCGGTCCGGCGGCACGTCGAACCTCCCACCGAACAGATCGTCCGGAACCGGCTCCGGAGTGTGATCGTCCTCGGGCGGCGGCGGGGCTTCTTCCTCGTGCCCACGAGGGGTCTGGAGGTCCGCCAGGAAGCTGTCGTCAAAGAGGCTGCTCATCGCTCTCCGAGTCTAGGGCTCCCCACTGACACCCCGCCGCCGCCCTTGGGAACATCGCCCGAATCAGAAGCCGAGGATCTTCCAGACCTGCCCGCCGGGTGTCTTCTCGCCCTCCATGACGGTGCCGTCACGGTCCGCGACCGCCCAGGCCGAGACATAGACCTTTCCGTCGCACGGGTCGACGGTCACGCCCGCCGGGAACGGGACCTTGACATCCGTCCGCTTGCCGCCGGAGACCTTGGTCACGACGCCGTTGAACAGCTGGCTGACGTACAGATCGCCGCTGCCGTTGACGGCGGCCGCTGATCGGGCCGAAGCCGGACTTCCAGCCGAGGATCTTTCCGGCCCAGGGGTCGACGCGCCACACGCGCGCGGTGGGCTTCTCGGTGAGGCCGTTCAGCTCGCCGACGTAGAGCTTGCCGTCGGGGCCGAGGCGAGGGACGTGGGGACGGACTCGCGGCCGTTGTGGTCCGGGAAGACGGTGAAGGGGCGAGCCTTGCCGGACCCGGAGATCTCGACCAGGTCGTTCCCGGCCGCGTCCGCGACGGTCTTCCGCCCGTCGGGCAGGGCGAGGACGGCGTACGGGTTGGACTCCAGGTTCGCCTTGTGCGGGTTGTACCTCAGTTCCACGGCGGAGACGTCGGCGGCGATCCCGGCCTTGCCGTGACCGATGCGCAGCAGCTTGCCGAGGGTGTTCCAGGGCTTCTTCGTGGGCACCCCGGCCTCCGGCGGGACGAAGGTCTCCACGGCCCACACCTCGCCGTACAGGGCGGAGACACCGTCGACGCCGGTGGCGAAGCCGCCGTCCGGGGCGGCGCCCGAGGGCAGCCCCTTCACCACCCTGTGGTGCTTCCACGCACCCCCGTCCCAGTAGATCTTGGTGACGGCGGAGGTGAGACCGATACAGGTCTCGCCCTCAGGCCCCTCCCCGATGCACTTCTTGCCGCCCCGGCCGGCCTCGGCGACGTACAGCCGCCCCTGGTCGTAAGAGAGCTGGCGCGGATTGTCGAGTCCGCTCGCGATCACGCGGACGACCGGGCGGCTTTCCCCTCCCCCGCTCGCGCCCCGGCGGGCGCGATGCCCGCGGTGGCGGCGAGCGCGACGCCGGTGGCGACGACGAGTGACTTGCGCTTCCTCATGCCCGTCACCCCTACTCACCCACCGCGGCTCACACGACCACGGCCGGCTGGAAGCTAGCGCCCGGAAGCGGGCGGACGACGTCACTCCGGAGAAAATACGTACAAGTCGGCGCAGATCCGTCCGGATTGACCACGCCCAACGACGCCCTGACCTAAGGTCACGAAAATGTATCGGGCATATCACCCATCAACCTTCACAGGGGCCACACGAGTTGGCTACCGTGCCGGGCAGGCCGTACGACCCCCACCGGCGAACCTCGCCGGGCCGCGCGGCCTCCGCCGAGTCCGCTGCCCGCCCACGGCAGCCGGAGCCGGGGACCCACCGAACTTGGGGTGAATCGACCCGACTCCCTTACGGGAAAAGGTCGTAGGGCAACCCTTCCTAACCACCCGCCCGAACCCGACAGCTAACTCGGTAGGCGGACCATGGGAAGGAGTCGCCTCCCTTGGCGTCGCACCGCAAGTCGCCTCCGGCGGGTACGCGCGTAGCAGGCATACGGACCCCCGCCCTTGCCACGGCCGCCCTCACCTCCGTGGCCCTGCTGTCCCAGACGGCCAACGCCGGCCCGGCCACGGACGACAAGCCGAGCCTCGAAGAGGTCGAGAAGAAGGTCGACGACCTCTACCGCCAGGCGGAGACGGCGACCGAGAAGTACAACGCCGCCAAGGAGAAGACCACCAAGCAGCGCGAGCAGGCCGACACCCTCCTCGACGGCGTCGCCAAGCGCACCCAGAAGCTCAACGACGCGCGGGAGGAACTCGGTTCCCTCGCCGCCGCGCAGTACCGGACCGGCGCCTCCGCTCCCGGCACCGCGACGTTCCTGCTGGCCGACTCCCCGCGAGACTACTTCGACCAGACCCAGCTGATGAGCCGGATGACCGGCCGTCAGAAGGAAGCGGTCGACGACTACATCACGCAGCAGTCGGCGACGATGAAGAAGCGCACGGAGGCCACCGAGAGCCTCCAGACGCTGAACGAGTCGCAGAGCGATCTGAAGACCGCCAAGTCCACGGTCCAGAAGAAGCTCGCCGACGCGCGGGAGCTGCTGTCGCAGCTGACGGCGGAGGAGAAGGCGCGGCTCGCCGAGACCGAGCGCAAGCGCCAGGAGGAAGCCGCGCGCAAGACGGCCCAACTGGCCCAGCAGCAGGCGGAGGAGGAACAGCGCCGCCAGGAGGCCGCGGAGGCGGCGGCCCAGCAGCAGGAGAACACCTCTTCCGGTTCCGCAGAGACCTCCACCGGCAGCACGGAGTCCGAGTCCGCCGCCGACTCCACCTACGCCGCGAAGGCCGAGAAGGCGATCGCCTTCGCGCGCGCGCAGATCGGCAAGCCGTACGTCTGGGGCGCCACGGGACCCGACTCCTACGACTGCTCCGGCCTCACCCAGGCCGCCTGGAACGCCGCCGGCATCTCCCTCCCCCGCACCACCTACGACCAGGTCAACGTCGGGACCACGGTCCCCGTCTCCAGCGCCCGGCCCGGCGACCTCGTCTTCTTCTACGACGACGTCACCCACGTCGGCATCTACATAGGCAACGGCATGATGATCCACGCCCCGAAGCCCGGCGCCTACGTCCGCGAGGAGTCGATCTTCTACGACGGCGAGGGCTCGATCCACAGCGTGGTACGGCCGGCCTGAGGCGACGCGGCGCGCGCGGGGGTGATTCGGTGCCCCGTTTCCACACCCACGCGCGCGTGCCCCCTCGTAACCCGGGCCGCGCTCCTTAGCATCGGCGCATGTCCGGCACCTCTGCGCTTCGCTCACTTCGCGCCTGGTGGGCGCTGCGTCCTCCGGCGGCCGGGGCCGCGGTGATGGCGACCGGCATTGTGTCGGTCGGCCTGCACCTCACCGGATACGAGGTCCTGTCCCTTATCGCCCTGACCATCGCCTGCCTGGCATGGCTGGGACTCGCGGCGGACTTCGTCGTACGGCTGCTGCGGCAGCCGGAGCGCTGGCGCAAGGAGGCCGGCACCTCCGCCGCGCTCACCGCCGTCGCCGCGACGACCGTGCTCGGCACCCGCTTCTCCGCCGAGGACTGGCAGCCCCTGGCGGCGGCCCTGCTGGCGCTGGCCGCCCTGCTGTGGCCGGGCCTGCTCCACACCGTCGTGCGCCACTGGCACCGCCGCATGCCCGGCGCGGTGTTCCTGGGCTGTGTGGCCACGCAGGGCCTCGCCGTGCTCGGCGCCACGCTCGCCGCGGCGGAGTCGACGGCCTGGCTCGCGCACGCGGCACTGGTGCTGTTCTGGCTCGGTCTCGTCCTCTACGTCGTCGCCCTCACCCGCTTCGACCCGCGCCAGGTGGTGGAGGGCGCCGGGGACCAGTGGGTGGCGGGCGGCGCGCCGGCCATCTCCGCGCTCGCCGGGGCCAAGCTGATCGCCGCCGACAGCGCGCGTCTGTACCTGTGGAACAACGACGCCGACGACGTCCTGCGCCGGGTCACCGTCGCGCTGCTGGTGCTCGACCTCGCCTGGTACGCGGTACTCGTCGTGGCCGAGGTGATCCGGCCACGGACCCGCTACGACGTCCGCCGCTGGGCGACCGTGTTCCCGCTGGGCATGACCGCGGCGGCGACCCTGTCGGTCGCCGCCGCGGTCGACGTCTCCTGGCTGGAAGGCCCCGGCGAGGTCCTGCTGTGGATCGCGGTCGCGGCCTGGCTGGCCGTCGCCGTGGGGGCGGTGCGGGAGGAGCGGGCCTACGCCTCGGCCGCCTCGGCCGCCTCGGCCGGGGAGGCCGGGCTCACGTCCACAGCACCGCGATGAAGATGTTCGCCGTGGTGAGCAGTCCCACCAGGCCGAACAGGTTCTTGTCCACCTTCTCGTCGTCCCGCTTCACATAGACGAGACCGAGGATCACGATCAGCAGGGCCAGCTTCACGCCGATCTTGATGTTGTCGACCGTCTGGTCGTCCGCCTGGTTGAGCCCGACCAGGATCACCCCGGTGACCAGCATCGTCAGCGCGCCGTGCAGCATCGCCGGCACGAAGCGGGCGGTGCCCTGGCCCATCGCCTTCATCTGGGTGAGGAATCCGCCCAGGAGGGAGGCGATGCCGATGATGTGCAGGCCGACGAAGAGATGGATGAGTACGTCCATGAGGCCGGAGCCTAATCAGGGGGTCCTGGGGCGCCCGACACCGGGCCACCTTCCCCGCCCGCATTCCCCGCTCGATGGACCTTGCATATATGCGCTCCATAGCACCCCCTCACCCCCACCCACCCCGAAACCACCACTTCGGTCATCGCACAGCGTGAAGGCGACCGCCCCATTCGCGGATCACGGTCACATACGGTCACCCGGCGATCCCCCCATGGCAGTTCCGCACAACGCGTTACCGACCCGACACACCCAGGTTTAGCGTCCTCCACCAGGTGACCGGCTCCCCACCGCCGCCCGGGCCAGGGGCGGCAGTCGGACACCACCGCCGAGAAGGTCCGGCGGCGGCCTGCTCCCCCTGTGCGGGCCGCCGCCGGACGCGCAAGCCGTACGACGCTCCCCCTGGCGGCCGTACGGGCCGGGCGGGTCGTACGACTCGTGCGAAAGGACGTGCAGTCCACGTGGCAGCGCACCGTAAGCCCCGACAGCGCTCGGCCGGCGGCACCAACGTCCGTACGGCCGCCACGGTCGCCCTCGCGGGCGCGGCCAGCGCGACGGGCTTCGACGGGACCGGGCACGCCGAGCCCGAACTGACACCGGCGCAGGTCAAGGCGGAGGTGGACCGGCTGTACCAGGAGGCGGAGGCCGCCACCGACAAGTACAACGGCGCGAAGGAGAAGGCGGATGCGGCCGAGGCGCGCCTGAAGACGCTGCGGGACGAGGCGGCGCGCAAGACGGAGAAGCTCAACTCGGCGCGGGACACGCTCGGTTCGGTGGCCGCGGCACAGTACCGCGACGGCGGTCTCGACCCCGCCGTGCAGCTCGCCCTCTCCGACGACCCCGAGCGGTATCTGGACGGCGCCGAGTTCGTCGAGCGCGTCGGCACCCGGCGGGCCGCGTCCGTCGCCGACGTACGCAAACAGCTGCGGGAGATCGAGCAGTTGCGCGGGGCCGCGCGCATCGAACTCGCCTCGCTCACGTCACGCCAGGCGGAGCTGAAGCGGCACAAGCAGACGATCACCGGGAAGCTGGATGCCGCGAACCGGCTGCTGTCCCGGCTGTCGGCCGAGGAGCGCGCGGAGTTCGACGGTGGCGCCGATCGCGCCTCCCGCTCGGTGTCGGGTGCGCGGGAAGGGCTCGCGGCCCCCGGGACCGCCACGGCGCAGGCACCCGACTCCCGTGCGGCGGACGCCGTCTCCTACGCCTACCAGAAGCTCGGCAGCCCCTATGTGTGGGGCGCTACCGGCCCGGACGCCTTCGACTGCTCCGGACTGACCCAGGCCGCCTACCGGGCGGCGGGCGTCTCGCTGCCCCGCACGACCTACGCCCAGATCGACGCCGGCCGCCGTGTCGCCCGCTCCGAACTCCTCCCGGGCGACCTGGTGTTCTTCTACTCCGGCATCAGCCATGTCGGCATCTACGTCGGCAACGGCCAGATGATCCACTCCCCGAACCCGTCCGCCCGGGTACGGCTGGCGCCGATCACCGAGATGCCGTTCGCGGGGGCGACTCGGGTGGTGTGAAGCGCGGTGAGCCTCTCAGACCAGCCGCCGGGCCGTCGCCCACCGCGTCAGCTCGTGCCGGTTGGAGAGCTGGAGCTTGCGCAGCACCGCCGAGACATGGGACTCGACCGTCTTCACCGAGATGAAGAGCTGCTTGGCGATCTCCTTGTAGGCATAGCCACGGGCGATCAGCCGCAGCACCTCGCGCTCGCGCTGGGTGAGCCGGTCCAGGTCCTCGTCGACCGGAGGGGCGTCGGTGGAGGCGAAGGCGTCCAGGACGAAGCCGGCCAGACGCGGCGAGAACACCGCGTCGCCCTCCTGGACCCGGAAGATGGAGTCGACCAGGTCGGTGCCGGTGATCGTCTTGGTCACATAGCCGCGCGCGCCCCCGCGGATCACCCCGATCACATCCTCCGCGGCGTCCGACACGGACAGGGCGAGGAAGCGGACGGGCTCCTCGGCGTCGGCCATCAACGGGGCGCAGCGGCGCAGCACTTCGACGCCTCCGCCACCCGGCAGATGCACATCGAGGAGCACGACCTCGGGCCGGGTCGCGGTGATGACCGTGACCGCCTGGTCGACGTCCGCGGCCTCGCCGACGACCTCGACGCCGGTCTGCTCGGTCTGGCCGATCTCGGCCTGCACTCCCGTGCGGAACATGCGGTGGTCGTCGACGAGGACCACACGCACCCGGCGCTCACCCGCGCTGCCGGTGGCCTCCGCCGTACCGCTCGCCTCGTCGCTCATGACGTCTTCTCCGCCCTCTCCATCTCCAGTTCGACCTCCGTGCCGCCGTCGGGCACCGCGCGCAGCCGCGCCGTACCGCCGTTGCGCTCCATGCGGCCGATGATCGATTCTCTGACGCCCATGCGGTCGGCGGGTATCGAGTCGAGATCGAAGCCGGGGCCGCGGTCCCGTACGGACACGAAGACCTTCTTCCCCTCGACCTCGGCGTAGACCTGCACGGCGCCGCCCTCGCCACCGTACTTGGCGGCGTTCACCATCGCTTCGCGCGCCGCCTGCATCTGTGCGCCGATCCTCTCGTCGAGCGGGCAGTCGCCGACCACGACGACCTCTATGGGCACGCCGTGCTTGTCCTCCACCTCGGCGGCGTTGCGCCGGACCGCGTCGGCGAGGGTGCTCGGTTCCTCCGCCTCGTCCTTGCCGTTTCCCTCGGGCTTGTAGAGCCAGGTGCGCAGGTCGCGCTCCTGGGCGCGGGCGAGGCGGCGCACCTCGCCCGCGTTCTCCGCGTTGCGCTGGATCAGGGTCAGGGTGTGCAGCACCGAGTCATGGACATGGGCGGCGACCTCCGCGCGCTCCTGGGCGCGGATGCGCATCAGGCGCTCCTCGGAGAGGTCCTGGGTCATGCGCACGAGGTACGGGCCCGCGAGGAGCGTTATCCCGACGAGGACCGCGAGGGCGGCCTGGAGCACCGAGCCGAGGTGGGCGGCGGAGCCCTGGAGCACGAAGATGCCGGAGACACCGGCGGTGACCAGCAGTACCCCGCCGGCCGCGCGCAGCAGGGTCAGGGTGCGCCGACGGCGGCCCACCTCCATCCAGCGGGCCCGGCGGGAGTTGTCCGCCTGCCGCCAGACCAGGGCGACACCCGCGGCGACCAGAACGGCGGGCCAGAGATAGGCCTGGGCGCCGCTGCCGAGGTCGACGCTGCTCACGAAGACCATGGCCACCACGACCATGAGGAGCAGGGCGACGATCTGGCCCTTGTCCGGCTTGCGGGTGACGAGTCTGCGGCGGCCGTCCGCCGAGGTCTCGGTGGTGACGAGGGAGGGCGGCCGCTGTCCGGCCACACCGCCGACGCCGAGCGGCACGAAGAACCAGAACGCGGCGTACAGCAGCGCGCCGAGGCCGTCCGCCATGAACAGGCCGACGAAGACGAGCCGCACCCAGATCACGGGCAGCCCGAGATGCCCGGCGAGCCCCCGCGCCACACCCCCGAGCCAGCGTCCGTCGCTGCTGCGGTAGAGCTTGCGCGGCGGCCGCGGTTCGACGAGGGGCGCTGCTGCGGCTTCCGACATGCCACCGATGGTCACACGCCCGGCCGGGCGGAGCATCAGGGTTGACCCCGGAGACTCCCCCGATCTTCGGGCGGCCACCGGGTCGAACACGTCCCGGGCGCCGGCTCAGGGCCGATATCAGGGTCCGGCCAGGGTCGTTCCCACTGCCGCCGGGGCGCCGCGCCCGTCACCATGGACGCATGACTGATCACGAGCACGCCGCGACGGGTCCGGGACCCGGCCCCGGCCCGGCCCCCGCCGCGGGCACCGGGCCGCAGGACGCCGCGCCCGCCGCGGACTCCGCTCCCGGCGCGGGCGGGGGCTCGCGCGCACACGGGCGGGCGGGCGCGCAGGAAGAGGGAGGGGGCCCGGAGCCGCCCGGCCGGTTCCGCCGGGACCGACGGCACAAGATGCTCGCGGGGGTCTGCGCGGGGCTCGGACGGCAGTGCGACATGGACCCGGTGATCTTCCGGATCACTCTCACCGTGCTCTCCGCGACCGGCGGCCTCGGCCTGATCTTCTACGGCTTCGCCTGGCTCTTCGTCCCGTACGAGGACGAGGACGAGAACGAGGTGCGCAAGCTGCTGACCGGCCGGGTCGACGGCCAGGCGCTGACCGCGGTGCTGTTCGCGCTGGTCGGCTGCGGAGTGTTCCTGACCATGCTGAGCAACGGCGGGGTGCTGACCTTCGCCGTCATACTCTCCCTGCTCCTCGCGGGCGCCGGGTACTGGTCGCGGCAGCGCGGCGGCGCCGATCCCGACCCGCTCGCCGCGCAGGCCGTCGCCGACGCCCCGCCGGAGGCCCAGGCACCCCCGGTGCCCACCGCCTACCCCTCCTGGTGGCGCGACCCCATCGTCAAGGACGGCACGCACGACGGTGGCACCGGCTATCTGTGGGGCCCCCGCGACTCCCGCGGCCGGGACATCGCGGCGGCGGTCAACATCAGCCTCGGCGCCTCCTACGGACACAGCCGCGAGGACCTGCGCGCCCGCCGCGCCGAGCCCCCGAAACCGCGCGGCCCCCGCTGGATCGGCGGCTGGATCCTGCTGCTGGCCCTGGTCGCGGGCGGCCTCGGCACCCGACTGACCTGGGACGAGCACCCGCTCGGCACCAGCCTGCAGACCGGCCTGGCCTGTGCGCTGATCGTGCTCGGCATCGGCATCGCGCTCAGCGCGTTCCTCGGGCGCACCGGAGCCGGGTCCATCTTCCTGGCGGTCGTCACCGCGGGACTGCTGGCCGCCTCGGCCGCCCTGCCCAAGGACATCGGCACCCAGTGGATACGCACGACCTGGCAGCCGGCCACCGTGGCGGCCGTCATTACGCAGTACGACCTCGGCACCGGTGTGGGCACGCTCGATCTGAGCGGACTGGACATCGCCAAGGGGAGGAGCGTGGCCACCAGCGCCGAGGTCGGTGTCGGGCAGCTGAAGGTGATCGTGCCCCCGGAGGTGACGGTGAAGGTGACCATCGACGTGGGCGTGGGAGACATCCAACTGCCCGGCGACGACAAGCAGGACGTGGACGTGGCACCGGACAAGCACAAGGAGGTCACCCTGAAGCCGGCCAAGGGCACCGGGGCCGCGGGCAGTATCGAGCTCGACCTCAATGTGGGCGTGGGACAGGCGGAGGTGAGCCGTGCTGCGTCATGAGTTCCAGCCCGGGCGGCTGGTCGCGGGTGCCGTTCTGACCCTCGCGGGCGTCATCTACGCCGGTGACGCGGGCGGGGCCTGGGAGACACCGTGGTTCGTGGTCATCCCGGTGGTGCTGGCGGGGCTGAGCCTGGCGGCCGGGGTGGCCCTGGTGGGCCGGGGCATACGCAGGCGTCGCCGGGTGGGCCGCAGGGAAGGCGGCTCCGGGGCGATGCCGACGGAGCAGAACGCCTCGCGGTGACGGGGGGCGCCGTCCCCTCGCCCGCTACTGGTAGCCGGCTCGCTGGCGTTTGCGGGCGCGGAGCATGGCGTCCAGCGAGAGGTAGGGGGCGCCGGCGAGGACCAGGGGCAGCCAGGCCATCAGATAGGCGAGGTCGTTGCCGTAGTAGTACGGATCGGCGGCCCAGCTCACCGTCAGCCACAGGCTGAGCGAGATCAGTGCGCCGCCCAGGGCGGCGAGGCGGGCGAAGAGGCCCAGGAGGGTGCCGATGCCGACGGCCAGCTCACCGAAGGCGATGGCGTAACCGAAGGCGACGGGGTTGTCCAGGGCGGTGTCGACCAGGGAGGGGATGGCGGAGGAGTCACGGACGGCGCGCATCATGTCGCCGATGGAGCCCGAGCCGGAGTCCTTCAGGAAGGAGCTGTCGGTGAGTTTGTCCAGCGAGGCGTAGATGAAGGTGACGCCCAGGAAGATGCGCAGCGGAAGGAGGGCGTAGCGCGTGGCCAGGTCCCGCCAGTCGTGGCCGCCGTCCAGGTACGGGTCATGTGTGTCGGTACGGAAGCCATGGGTCATCGGTGCCGCCTCTCGCCCGTCGGGACGTGCCCCTCAAGGGACGATACGTACACCGACCAGGGCCCACTCAATCCTGACCCGACCATTTTCTCCGGCTTGACGGTTTTTCGCCCCCGGCCCCCGCCTCGGACGCCCCCGGCCTCACCGCCGAAGACGCCCTCGGCGCCCCACCGGGGAGACGGTCACTCCGTCACATCGATCGCATACGGTCCCGTCTCCACCCCGGCGGCCGTCACCACCTGCACCTCCACCCTCCCCGGCTCCACATCCGCCGGGACCGGGACCGTCAGGACCGTGTCCGAGGGGTTGCTGAAGCCTCCGGTCACGGGGACCAGGGGGACATGGACATTGACCGGGCCGATGCGGACCACCATGCGGGACAGGCGGTCGGCGGTGCCGGCGCCGGGCGGGACGAAGCCGGCGCCGCGGATCTCGATGTCGTCGCCGGTGCGGATCGGGCCGTCCAGGTCGCCGGCCTCCCGCGAGCGGACCACGGAGAGGATCACCGGGCGGCCGCCCTCGGCGTACTTGCCGGCCAGATAGGTCGCCGCGGAGATCAGGACGACCACCGCGAGACCCCAGGGGAGGTCCGGGAGCTGGTCGGGGCGGCGGGCGAGGCGTACCGCGGCGAACAGCAGGGCCACCGCGCTGATCACCACGTACTGGATATCGGCGAAGGTGCCCCGGCCCGCGTCGTCCGTCAGAAGGTCCGAGGCCCGGGGGCGGTCCGCGCGTACCTTCTGGAGGCGTTGGCCCAGCACCCGCAGGCTCACCACCCGGCGGACCAGCACCGCGATGGCACAGACCACCGCGAGGACCGTCACCGCACCGGCCCCGCGGGCGAGTTCGAGGCCGGAGATCAGGGCGTCGCGTTCCGCGGGGTCGGAGGCCGCGGCGAGGCGGCCCGCCAGGACCAGCACCGCGTACGCCACGAACAGGACCCACCCCGCGGCCACCGCGCGGGAGGTGGAGAGCCGGTTGTCCTCGCCGATGACGGGGGCCAGCGCGCCGCCCCGGGCGCGGTGGAGCCATGACGCCGCCGTCAGCCCGCCCGCCGTCACCACCGCCGCCAGCAGTCCGGCCGTACGCGCACTCGTCCAGCCCGCGCCGATCGCGGTGAACGCCTGCGAAAGGAGCAGGACGACCACGAGAGCCCACGCCGTGTACGCGGTGCGGCGCCACAGGCGGGCCAGCCAGGCCTCGCCCTCGGCGCGGCCGCGTTCGGCGACCAGTTCGGCGGACTGGGTGAGCTCCTCCGAGACCCACTGCCGGGACGCGGACGCCGAGTGCGCCACCGCCGCGGGCAGCCCCTGCCCGGCCGCGAACTCGTCCCGTTTCAGAAGGAATTCGGCCACCGCGCGCCGGTGCCCCGTACGCGCCCCGTGTGGACAGTCCCCGCAGGTGCAGCCACCCGCGTGCGCACCCGCGCCCGCGTCCGAGCCCTGTCTCGCCTCCTGCACCGCCACGTCCGACGCCCGCCTTCCCGCGCTCCAGCCACCCGCCACAACTCCAGTGCGACGACAGCGAATTGTGCCCTACGCCACCTCGGGCCACCCCGGCAGGTACGGTCCGCGGAAGGCCTGTCGGGAGTGATGTGCGCTCTGCCGTGTTGACCCGGCTGGGAGAATTTCCCCATGGCCGAGATCATCCAGCGCGACGGGACCTGGGCCTTCGACGGCACCACGGTCAGGATCACGCCGGGTCTGCACCGCTCGGTGCCGCTGTTCCGGCAGACGTACGGGGAGATCGCCGTACCGCTGGAGGCCGTCGCCGGTGTCGTCTTCGAACCCGAACGCAAGCGCGGCCGACTGCGGATGCGGCTGCGCGAGGGCGCCGACCCGCTCCTGCACGCGACCGGCGGACGGCTGCCGGACCCGGCGGATCCGTACCGGCTGACGGTGGACGTGGACCGCGCCGGGGTCGCCGAGTACGTGGCCGAGGAGATCCGCCGCTCCCTGCTGCTGGACCAGATCCCGAACGAGCCCACCAAGGCCTATCTGCTGCCCGGTCCCCCGGTCCCGGTCTCGGTCCGTTCCTCCGACGGCACGGTCTCCTTCGACGGGATCCAGGTGCGCATCGACTGGGCCGACACCTCCGACCGGGTCAAACGGGCCACCGGGCCGCGCATCATCAACCTCGCCGATGTCGTCGGGGTCGAGTGGCTGCCCAACTCCGGCTACGAGGACGGCTTTCTGCGCTTCGTGACCCGTGAGACGTCGTTCTCCAAACTCCCCCCGGAGAAGGACCCGTACGCCCTCGACCTGTGGGGCAGCGCCCGCCGCGATCTGCTCACCGCGCTCGTCGCCACCGCGGTGACCGCCCGGCTGCCGCACCCCTCCACCCGTACCGGCGTGGGGTACGCGGACGGCGCCCGCCCGCTCACCGCGTCCGTACCGCCGTCGGCCGACCATCACGACGTACTCCTGCGCAGGCTGCGGGAGTTGGGCGAGCTGCACCGGGACGGGGTGCTCACGGACGAGGAGTTCGCGATGACCAAGGCCGCCGTGCTGCGGGGCTTCTAGCTCAGCAGGTCCGGTTCGCTCCGGCTGACGTCCTGCCACATCGGCTGATAGTTGATCCACGCCACCAGGTCCCCGCCGAGCTGCTCCCGGGTCGCGACCGCCGCCTTGTGGTCGATCAGGACCGGCCGGCCCGCGGCCTTCGCGGTCAGCTGCACCTGACAGGAGCGTTCCAGCGACAGAAACCACCAGGCCGCCGCGTCAACCGAGTCCCCCACCGTCAGCAGCCCGTGGTTGCGCAGCACGAGCGCCTTGTTCGAGCCGAGCGCGCCGGCGATACGGCGGCCCTCCTCGGCGTCGACGGCGACGCCGCTGTAGGCGTCGTACAGGGCGATGTCCTCGTAGAAGGCGCAGCTCTCCTGGGTGATCGGGTCGAGGAGTTCGCCGAGGGACGCGAGCGCGCGGCCGTGCACGGAGTGGCAGTGGGCGACGGCGACGACGTCGGGGCGGGCGGCGTGGACCTGGGCGTGGACGGTGAAGGCGGCCTGGTTGACGTGATACCGGCCGTCGACGACCTGTCCGTCCGAGTTGGCCAGCACCAGGTCGCTGACCGTGACGTGCTTGAACGGCATCCCGAAGGGGTTGACCCAGAAGCAGTCGCTGAACTCCGGATCGCGTGCGGTGATGTGCCCCGAGACGCCGTCCTCGAAGCCGAGGCGCCCGAAGATCCGCAGCGCGCCCGCGAGCCGTTCCCTGCGGTGCCGGCGTTCGTCCTCGACCGACTCGTGCATCGGCGGCATGGCGAAGCGCAGCCGGTCGGTGGGGAGCGGAAGCGGCGGCGTGGACCCGAGCATGTGGCAGCCTCCTGCACTGGTTCCGTTACGGCCCGGAAGTTACCGTCGGTCAGGGCAAAAGGGCAGGGCCGAGTTGTAAAGATGACGCGCAACCCTTTCAGGGACTCATGGGTCTGTGATGCGGAACAAGAGGTTCAGCATCACTTTTCAGCCAGGAGCCCCCGTGAGCATCGCCGATCGCCACGTCACCGCCCTCATGCGGCGACTCGCCTCCCAGGACGTGGTCGAGCTCGTGCACCCCTTCGCCGAGTGGGAGACCCTCGGCTCCCTCGTGTACATCGCCGAGTGCTACGGCTTCCGGTACGCGGACGTCCGCCACGTCGGCAAGCAGAAGACCGTGCACGTCCGCATGGTCCGGGACGCCGACCCCCGGTCCCGGCAGCGCGCGGCGGCCAACGCGGCCGCGTTCCCGCAGGCGGGCGCGGGCGGCCCGGTGCCCGGCATGTACCAGGGCTCGCTGACGCCGGTCCCCGAGGCACAGCCGGACGTCGACCTGATCACGACGCTCATCCGGTACGACGCCCTGGGCGCCGCCGCCAACCGCAAGCAACTGCTCACCATGGCCTGGGCGTTCCCACTGCTGTTCGTGCTGCTGGCCGCGCTGACCGGCAAGTTCGCGGTCCTGCTCACGCTCGCCGCGCTGACCCCGGCGTTCCTGCTGACCACCCTGCGCGTGAACGAGGCCCGGCGCGCCAAGCTGGCCAGGCGCCTGACGGCCGCGGGCTGCACGCCGACGCGGGACGAGCGGGGCCGGGAGACCTACGTACGCCCGCTGCCGCACGCCGCCTGATACCGGACAGCAGATGTCGGGTTTCGGCGCGACACTCGTCGTATGACGAACAGCTGGGCCACCTTCAGCACCGCCGAACCCGAGCTCGCCAAGCTCGTCGAGGAGCGCTTCGGCGCCTACACCCACCACATCCTCGCCACCCTCCGCAAGGACGGCTCGCCGCGCACCACGGGCCTGGAGGTCCGTTTCCTCAACGGCGAGCTCTGGCTCGGCATGATGCCGGACTCGCTCAAGGCGCTCGACCTGCGCCGCGACCCGCGCTTCGCGCTCCAGGCGAACCCGGGAGAGGGCACCGGCATGGGCGGCGGCGACGTCCGGATCAGAGGGCGGGCGATCGAGGTCCACGACCCGGCGGTGAAGGCCGGATACGGCGAAGAGGTGGAACCGCCGGAGCCGTTCCACCTCTTCCGTACCGAGCTGACGGAGGTCGTGCGGACCTACGTCGAGGACGACAAGTACCTGGTCGTCCAGGTCTGGAAGCCCGGTGAGCCCGTGCGCCTGATCAAGCGCACCTAGGGGGTGTTTTGAAAGTCCCGCACAGCACCCACGGCGCCCGGCACGCACCCTCACCGCACCGGCCAAAGACCCAAGTACGTCCAGTACGAGGGCCTTCGTCCGGCACGCCGAGGGCACGCACCGAACACCGCGGGGGGCTTACTCCCACTCGATCGTGCCCGGCGGCTTCGACGTCACGTCGAGGACCACGCGGTTGACGTCCCGCACCTCGTTGGTGATCCGGGTGGAGATCTTCGCGAGGACGTCGTACGGCAGGCGCGACCAGTCGGCCGTCATGGCGTCCTCGGAGGAGACCGGGCGCAGCACGATCGGGTGGCCGTAGGTCCGGCCGTCGCCCTGGACGCCGACCGAGCGGACGTCCGCGAGCAGGACCACCGGGCACTGCCAGATCTCACGGTCCAGGCCGGCCGCGGTCAGCTCCTCGCGGGCGATGGCGTCGGCCTCGCGCAGGAGGTCGAGACGCTCCTTGGTCACCTCGCCGACGATCCGGATGCCCAGACCCGGGCCCGGGAACGGCTGGCGCTGGACGATCTCCTCCGGCAGACCGAGCTCCTGGCCGACCATGCGGACCTCGTCCTTGAACAGCTTGCGCAGCGGCTCGATGAGCTGGAACTCCAGGTCCTCGGGGAGGCCGCCGACGTTGTGGTGCGACTTGATGTTGGCCGTGCCGGTGCCGCCACCGGACTCGACCACGTCCGGGTAGAGCGTGCCCTGGACGAGGAACTCCACCGCCGGACCCTCGTCCGCGATGATCTCGGCCTGCGCCTGCTCGAAGACCCGGATGAACTCCCGGCCGATGATCTTCCGCTTCTCCTCGGGGTCGGAGACACCCTTCAGAGCGGTCAGGAAACGCTCCTCCGCGTCCACGACCTTCAGCTGGACGCCGGTCGCGGCCACGAAGTCCTTCTCGACCTGCTCGGTCTCGCCCTTGCGCATCAGACCGTGGTCGACGTACACGCAGGTCAGCTGGGAGCCGATGGCCTTCTGGACCAGGGCGGCCGCGACGGCGGAGTCGACGCCGCCGGACAGACCGCAGATGGCGCGCCTGTCGCCGACCTGCTCGCGGATCGCGGCGACCTGCTCGTCGATGACGTTGCCGGTCGTCCAGTCCGGCTGCAGGCCCGCGCCGCGGTACAGGAAGTGCTCCAGCACCTGCTGGCCGTGCGTGGAGTGCATGACCTCGGGGTGGTACTGGACGCCGTAGAGCTTCTTGTCGTCGTTCTCGAAGGCGGCGACCGGGACGACGTCCGTGGAGGCCGTGACGGTGAAGCCCTCGGGGGCGGCGGAGCAGGCGTCGCCGTGCGACATCCACACGTGCTGCTCGGCCGGGGTCCCCTCGAAGAGGGTGGAGGACGACCGGGAGACGTGCAGGTCGGTGCGGCCGTACTCGCGGGCGCCGGTGTTGTCGACGGTGCCGCCGAGGACCTGCGCCATCAGCTGGAAGCCGTAGCACATGCCGAAGACGGGGACACCGGCCTCGAAGAGCTCGCGGCCGAGGCGGGGGGCGCCCTCCTCGTAGACCGACGAGGGGCCGCCCGAGAGGATGATCGCCGCCGGGTTCTTGGCGAGCATCTCCGCCACCGGCATGGTGCTCGGCACGATCTCGCTGTAGACCCGGGCCTCACGGACGCGACGGGCGATGAGCTGGGCGTACTGCGCGCCGAAGTCGACGACCAGGACGGTGTCGGGGGCGGCGGGGGTCGCTGGTGACACGGGTTGCCTTCCGGCGGCTTGAAAAGGGCTGTGCCACCGATTCTAACGGGGTGCTCACGGGCGGCTGTCGTCTCAGGATGCGAACCGGGTTGGGCGGTCACCCTGGGCCACGGCATACTGACCCCATGCTCACGCACCCGACCTTCCTCTTTACCTATGGCATCCGGCCCGCCGGCTGCCATGGTCGTGCTGCTTGAGCAACTGACAAGCGACTTCCCAGGCGCCCCGGGCCGACAAGGTCCGGGGCGCCTGGTGTTTTCCGGATCTTGCCGCTCCGGGGCACCCCTTCGAGACAAGGACCCCCGACATGACCGCCACCGCCGACGCCATCGCCGCGGAGAAGACCGGCGCCCGCACCGACGAGGCCGCCTCCGTGATCACCGGCGCCCGGGAGCGCATCGACTCGCTCGACGACCGGATCATCGGCCTGATCCAGGAACGGATGGCCGTCTCGGCCGTCATCCAGGAGGCCCGGATCACCTCGGGCGGCCGCCGCGTGAACCTCTCCCGCGAGATGGAGATCCTCGACCACTACAGGGAGGCGCTGGGCAAGCCGGGCACCGCCCTCGCGATGACGCTCCTCGAACTGTGCCGCGGTCGCATCTGAGTTCGAGCCCGCCCTCACCCGTACGGCGCGTGACCGTGACGCGAGACGCTTCGTTGGTGGTGGTGTCCGTGCCAGCCAGGGGCGGGCCCGAAAGAACCACGCGTGGCTCACTGGAGCGATGAGACGTACGGATCGTGCCGTACGTCGTGGGACCTCGCTCCAGTCAAGTGACCGGACGGCAGGGGACAGCAGCCCGGTCACCCAAGAGAACGGTCGGCTCCGGGGACGCCCGGGGCCGGCCGGCGGGAATGCGGCACAGCACCCACAGACAAGCGGCGCAACCCCCCGGCGCCGCTCCCCGGCACCGGCGCTGCCCTGACGTCGGTGCTGACGAAAGAAGGGCCCCGCGGCCGAGCTGACGCTGTTGGTTAATCCGGGGCCCTGCTACTTCGCCCCGCCGGTCGTTTGGTCGGCGGGGCGAAGTGCTGCGAAGT